>JBDSAR010000679.1:0-6828 GCA_039922035.1 Chthoniobacteraceae bacterium | reverse complement strand
CCGGCGCGGACACGCACTCGCAGGCGACGCCCGAGCACATGCGGCTCAGCGCGGAGGCGCACCGCGAGGCGAACTGGAAACGCTGGGGCCCGTACCTCAGCGAGCGGCAGTGGGGCACGGTGCGCGAGGACTACTCGGCCGACGGAAATGCGTGGCGCTACTTCCCATTCGAACACGCGCGTTCGCGCGCGTACCGCTGGGGCGAGGACGGACTCATGGGCATCTGCGACCGGCAGGCGCGGCTGTGCTTCGCGCTCGCGCTGTGGAATGGGCGCGATCCGATTTTGAAGGAACGCCTCTTCGGCCTCGCGAATGGCGAAGGCCCGCACGGCGAGGACGTGAAGGAATGCTACTGGTATCTCGACGCGACGCCGACTTCGTCCTACCTCCGCGCGCTCTACAAATACCCGCAGGCTGAATTTCCCTACGCGAAAATCCGTGAGGAAAATGGCCGCCGCACGAGCAAGGATCGCGAGTACGAACTGGCGGATACGGGAGTCTTCGAGGGCGACCGCTACTTCGATGTGACCGCCGAATATGCGAAGTCTGCGCCGGAGGAAATCCTCATCCGCATCACGATCGAAAACCGCGGCCCGGAGGCGGCGCAGATTCACGTGCTGCCGACGCTGTGGTTTCGCAACACGTGGAGCTGGGCCGCGGGTTCCGAGCGGCCGTTCCTGAAACAGATCGGGCGGTATTGCGTCGAGGCCTCGCACACGGCGCTCGGCGACTACCGCTGGGTGATGGAGGAGGACGCTCCCCTGCTTTTCACGGAAAACGAGACGAACACGGCGCGAGTTTTCGGCACGCCGAACGAGCAGCCTTTCGTGAAGGACTCATTCCACGACCACGTCATCCATGGCGCACAGGGAGTCGTGAATCCCGCGCAGACCGGCACGAAGTGCGCCGCGCACTACACGATCACGCTTCCGCCCGGCGGGAAAAAAGTGCTGCGCTTTCTCCTCGGCGATTCGCTCGGCCTGCCGCCCGAGGCGTTCGCAAATTTCGACACCACCTTCGCGGAACGCAGGTTCGAGACGCACATCTTCTTCGCATCGAAATGCGCGCGCGGCCTCGGCGACGAGGAGCGCAACGTGATGCGGCAGGCCTACGCCGGCCTGCTGTGGTCGAAGCAATTCTACCACTACGACGTGAAGCGCTGGCTCGCCGGCGATCCCTCGCAGCCGCGCCCGCCCGCCGGGCACGCACACACGCGGAACGCCGACTGGAAGCACCTCCACAACGCGGACATCCTCAGCATGCCCGACAAGTGGGAATACCCGTGGTATGCCGCGTGGGATCTCGCCTTCCACATGATCCCGATGTGCCGCGTGGATCCCTATTTTGCAAAAGGCCAGCTCCTCCTGCTCCTGCGCGAATGGTATCTGCGCCCCGACGGCGCGCTGCCCGCGTACGAGTGGAATTTCTCCGACGTGAACCCGCCCGTCCACGCGTGGGCGTGCTGGCGTGTGTACAAAATCACCGGCGCGCGCGGGCATCGCGACACGCATTTTCTCGAGCGGTGCTTCCAAAAGTTGCTCATCAATTTCACCTGGTGGGTGAATCGCAAAGACGCGCAGGGGCGCCACATCTTCGGCGGCGGCTTCCTCGGCATGGACAACATCGGCCTTTTCGATCGCTCGAAGCCGCTGGCCGATGGCAGCTCGCTCGAGCAGGCTGACGGCACGGCGTGGATGGCATTTTACTGCGTCACGATGCTCTCGATGGCGCTCGAACTTGCGCGCTCACGTCCCGCCTACGAGGACATCGCAAGCAAGTTCTTCGAGCACTTCGTCGCCATCGCCGAGGCGATGAACACGCTCGATGGCGCGGGACTTTGGGATGAGGAGGACGGCTTCTACTACGATCACATCCGCCACGAGGGCGGAGTCTCCGCACCGCTGAAAGTGCGATCGATGGTCGGCCTCGTGCCGTTGCTCGCAGTCGAGGTGCTCGATCAGGAAGTCATCCGAACACTCCCCGGTTTCGGAAAACGGATGCGCTGGTTTTTGGAAAACCGCCCCGAAATCGCGAAGCACGCGAGCTACATGGAACGCAGCGGCACCAACGGCGAGGAACTCCGCCTCCTCGCGATCCCGAGCAAGGAACGCCTGCTGCGCGTGCTCCGGCGCATGCTCGATGAACATGAATTTCTCTCCCCGCACGGCATCCGATCGCTGTCGCGCGCGCACCGCGAGGCGGAGTTCTGCTATTTCGCAGAAGGCGGCCACGTCTGCATCCAATACGAGCCCGGCGAAAGCACTGACGGCATGTGGGGCGGCAACTCGAACTGGCGCGGCCCCGTGTGGTTCCCCCTGAACTATCTCATGTTCGAGGCGCTCGAACGCTACCATCATTTCTACGGCGACTCCGTGCAGCTTGAATTCCCCACCGGCTCGGGAGCCATGCTGAATCTCACGCAGATTTCCACCGAGCTTGCCCGACGCGTCACCCATCTTTTTCTCCCCGGCGAAAATGGACGCCGCCCCTGCCACGGCGACGATGTGCTCGCGGAAAAATTCGAGAATGATCCGCACTGGCGCGAACTCGTGTGGTTTCACGAATACTTCGACGGCGACACCGGCCGCGGCCTCGGCGCCAGCCACCAGACCGGCTGGACCGCGCTGGTCGCGCGCTGCCTGAATACGGTCGGGCGGATCGTCGAAAATTGACGGAGCGCCGCGCCACGCCGCAAACTGGACGAGTGGAGCAAAACGCAAACAGCATTCGCCAGCCATGAGTGATCACGCACGTTGGATTTTTCCGGCGGTGGCGGATGCGGCGGCCGTCGCACGCCTCGTGCACGATGCGCAGATCGCACCGTGGGTCGCCGAGTGTCTCGTCCGGCGCGGGCTTTCGGAGGCGGAAACCGCCACGCGTTTTCTCCAGCCGCGGCTGCGCACGCTGAGCGATCCCTTTCTCCTGCCTGCGATGGATGCAGCGGTAGTGCGCATTCTCGCTGCGATTGAAAAGCGCGAGCGCGTCGTGCTCTACGGCGACTACGATGTGGATGGCGTGACTTCGCTCACGCTGCTCACGCGCGTGCTGCGGGCGTACGGCGCAAACGTCGCGACCTTCCTCCCCCATCGCGTGGACGAGGGCTACGGGCTTTCCGCGGATGGCGTGGCGCGCTGCGTCGAAGAGCACCGCCCACAACTGCTCATCGCGGTGGACTGCGGCACGACTTCGGTCGCGGAAATCACGCATCTGCGCGAGGCAGGCGTGGATGTGGTGGTGCTCGATCATCACGAGCCGAAGGACGAACTGCCACCCGTAGTGGCTATCGTGAACCCCAAGCTCGGCGACGCATTCCACTACCTTTGCAGCGCAGGCATCGCATTCAAAGTCGCACACGCGCTGCTGAAACGGCAGCCGCTCGCAGGCTTTGACATCAAGGAACTCCTCGACCTCGCGGCGATCGGCACGGTCGCCGACGTCGTTCCGCTCGTGGAGGAAAACCGCATCTTCGTCCGCGCAGGACTGGAGCGCATCGCGCAATCCCGTTGGCCGGGCGTGCGCGCGCTCATCGAAGTCGCCGCGCTCCGGGCACCATTTTTCGCGAAGGACATCGGCTTCGGAATCGGCCCTCGGCTGAATGCGGCAGGCCGCCTCGACTCCGCATGCGCCGCGCTCGAGCTGCTGCTCACCGACGATCCGAAGCGCGCACAGTCGCTCGCGCGTTCACTCGATCAGCAGAACCGCGAGCGCCGCACCATCGAGGACGAAGTGCTCGGAAAGGCCGGCGCGCAAATCACGGGCCTCTACGATCCCGGCAGCGATTCCGCCATCGTCGTCGGCGGCGCGGGCTGGCATCCCGGCGTCGTCGGCATCGTGGCTTCGAGAATCCAGCGGCGTTATCATCGCCCAACGTTTGTCGTTGGCTTCGATACGATGGGCATGGGCAAGGGCAGCGGAAGGAGCATTGAGGGATTTTCGCTCGTCGCCGCGCTCACACGATGCGGTTCATTTCTGGAAAAATTCGGCGGTCACGAGATGGCCGCAGGGCTCACAATGCGGCAGGAAAATCTCGACGCATTCCGCGATGCCTTCGCACAAGTCGCGCGCGAAATGCTCACCGCAGAGCAATTGCAGCGCACGCTGCGCCTCGACGCCGAGCTTCGTCTCGCCGATTTGAACCTCAACCTTCTCGACGACCACGACGCGCTGCAGCCCTTCGGCACGGCCAATCACCAGCCGGTATTTTTCACACGCGGCGTCACGCTCGCCGGCGAACCGCGACTGATGAAGGACAAGCACTGGTCGTTCAACTTCCGCCACGGCCGCTCGCAGTGCCGCGCCGTGTGGTGGAATGCCGCGGACGAAATCCTGCCACCGCTCCCCTGGGACATCGCCTACACCGTCTCGCGCAATGAATGGAACGGGAACGTGAGTGTGCAACTCGAACTCCGCGACGTGCGCGCGGCGGCGATCTGAGAGGGTGTGCGGAAATTGCCGCGCGAAGGCCAAATCCGTGCGAGGGTCAAAGGTCCGCAGCCATTCCAGCCTGGGGCAAGAGGGCTGTAGGCCCGTCCCATCGTTGCGGGTGCCGGGCGCATGGATCGTGCTTTCAGCCTTTGGCACATTTTGGTCCGGTTCCTGGGGCTTCGCCCCAGGCTGGGACGGGTTGCGCCTTTGGCGCACAGGCAGGCCGGACTTTCGCTACAGACTCTGAGATGGCGACAGTCCCATTTCGAATACGCAATGCTGTTACACAGAGCGCACTTTTCCACCCCTCACCCATATCTATGAAAACCTCCCGCATCCGAACACTTGCACTTGCACTCGCACTCGCCACGCTGCTCCTCGCCCCCTGCCCCGCGCTCCACGCGAAGCCCAACATCCTCGTGATCCTCGCCGACGATCTCGGCTACGGCGAACTGTCGTGCCAGGGCTTCACGCATCAGATTCCCACGCCGAACATTGACTCGATCGCAAAAAACGGCGTGCGTTTCACGAGCGGCTACGTGAGCGGGCCGTATTGTTCGCCGACGCGCGCGGGATTTATGACGGGGCGCTACCAGACGCGCTTCGGGCACGAGTTCAATCCCGGTCCCGCCGAGGCGGCGGTGGAAAATTTTGGCCTGCCGCTCACGGAGACGACCATCGGCAACCGGCTCAAGGACGCCGGCTACGCGACGGGCTGGTTTGGCAAATCGCACCTCGGCTACAAGCCCGCATTCCATCCGCTCAAGCGCGGCTTCGACGAATACTTCGGCTTCCTCGGCGGCGCGCATGATTACCTCGACGCCGCAAGCGACAAGGCCAACCCGATCCTCAAGGGCACCGAGCCCGTGGACAACATCGGCTACACCACCGAGGCGTTCGGCCAACAGGCGGTGAATTTCATCGCGAAGCACAAAAGCGAGCCGTGGTTTTGCTACCTGCCGTTCAACGCCGTCCACGCTCCGCTCGAATCCACCGCGACGTATCTCGAACGCTTCAGCAGCATCGAAGACAAAAAGCGCCGCACGTATTGCGCGATGGAGGCGGCGATGGATGACGCCATCGGCAAGGTGCTCGCGCAGGTCCGCGCGAACGGGCAGGAGGAAAACACGCTCATCATTTTCTTCGCCGACAACGGCGGCCCGACGCCCTCCACCACGAGCGGCAACGGCCCGTTGCGCGGTTTCAAGGCCCAGACGTGGGAGGGCGGCATCCGTGTGCCATTCATGATGCAGTGGAAAGGGCAAATCCCCGCGGGCTTGGTGGACGACCGCCCCGTGATCCAGCTCGACATCCACCCCACCGCACTCGCCGCCGCAGGCGTCGAGGCGAAGCCCGAGTGGAAACTCGATGGCGTGAACCTGCTCCCCTTCCTGCTCCCTGCGAAAAAATCCGGCGCACCGCACGACGCACTCTACTGGCGCTTCGGCAAGCAGATCGCGCTGCGCGCCGGCGACTGGAAGCTCGTGAAGGGCGCAGGCATGGCCGGAATGCAAGGCGGTCGTGCGGGCAAAGCGGACACGCAGGGCGCGGAACTTTACAACGTGACGAAGGACATCGGCGAAAAGGAAAATCTCGCCGCAAAAAATCCCGAGAAGCTCACGGAACTCGCCGCGATGTGGGACAAATGGAACGCAGGAAATATCGAAGCCGCCTGGGGGCCGGGCGCACGCGGAGGCAAGGCCGCCGGCACCAAGCTAGGTGATCCGACGCAACCGAATCCACGGCGCAAAAAGAAGAACCCGTGAACACTTGGCAGCACACCTGCGCGATTCGTACGCTGCGCGGATGATTCCCCATCCGCTTTTTTCCAGAACCGTCGCCGCAATTCTCGCAGGCGCGTGCGCGATTGCCGCCGAGCCTCGCAACATCAGCGGCATCTATCCCTCGCTCGCGACTTTCAACGACGAGGGCGAGTGCGGCACCGGCGCAGTCGTGCCGTGGGCGGATCGGCTTTGGGTGATCAGCTACGCGCCGCACAAGCCGCAGGGATCTTCGGACAAGCTCTACGAAATCACGCCGGACCTGCGACAGATCGTGCGGCCCGAGAGCGTGGGCGGCACGCCGGCGAACCGGATGATCCACCGCGAGTCGCAGCAGCTTTTCATCGGGCCGTACGCGATTGATGCAAAGGGCGGCGTGCGTGTGATTCCGCCGTCGAAGATGTTCGGCAGGCTCACGGGAAATGCGCGGCACCTCACCGATCCCGCGAACAAAATTTTCTGCGCGACGATGGAGGAAGGCATCTACGAGATTGATGTCCACACGCTCGCCGCGACGGAGCTGTGGGCCGACGAACAGCGGAAGCAAGGCCGCCATGCGGATCTGCCGGGCTACCACGGCAAGGGGCTTTTCTCCGCGCAGGGCCGGCTCGTGTATGCGAAC
>JBDSAR010000678.1:0-5997 GCA_039922035.1 Chthoniobacteraceae bacterium | reverse complement strand
GGTGGACGCGAGGACCACACGCACTTCTTTCGCGCGGATCCGTTGATTGATTCGAATGGATTGGAGTTGGATGGTCTTGTCAGCGTTGGTCCGCGCACCGTGGAGCATCGGGGCGGCCCATTTCAATGTGGTGTCGCCCGCGCCTGCTCCCGGTTTTCAGGCCGGGTTCGCTGGCGGCTCCGTTCCCATCCGCGCGAGCGACCATCACGAAAGGGGGCACGCCATTTTCACGGCGCATCAGGGGAGGGAATTACGGGGGTTCCCGTCGCGCGGCAAGGGATTTCTCGCTTGCGCCACAAAACGTAACACGCTGCCGCGCCTGCGGAATACGCCGCGAGGTCCCACCGGTCGGCAGTCCCGTGATGCGTGAGGAAAGGCCCGGCACCCTCCGCGATGAAGGCCCAGACTGCGAGGTGGAGGAGGATTTCGCCACCCGTCGGCATCGCATCGTGCGTGCGCAGGCCGAGTCGCCGCTGGAGCCAGAGCACGAGCGGCAGCGCCGCGGGGATGAGCAGGCAGTCGGCAAAATGACCGCGCATGAACGGCCCCATCGCGAAGTGCGGCTTCAGCAGCCAGCGGTTCACCGCGTAGGCGGCGCACGCCGAGATGCAGAGCGGATCGCGCCAGTACTGGAACGGCGCCGTTTTCAAAGCAGCGCAAAAATCGCCGCGCCCGACACTGCCGCGAGAAGGAGCTTCAGAAAGAGGATCACGCGCGCATCCTAGCTCCGGCGGACGCAGCCGCAAGTGAACAAGGGTGCCGTCGCGGGTCCGGTTTCCGGCTTGGCAGGCGGTTCCAAAGACCCTTGATGCACTTGCAAAATTTCCATGAAACTTTTCTTCGCACTCTGCATCCTGCCGCTCGTTTCCGCATCGCTGCCCGCGGTGGAGCCGCTGCCCGCATTTGCACCCGGCGCGCGCATCCTCTTCCAAGGCGACTCGATCACGGACGGCAACCGCGGGCGCAGCGCGGATCCGAACCACATCCTCGGCCACGGCTATGTGTTCATCATCGCGGCTAAATTCGGCGCGGCTTTCCCGGAGGCGAAGCTGGAGTTTTTCAACCGTGGCGCGAGCGGCAACACCGTGCTCGATCTCGAGAAGCGATGGCAGAAGGACGCGCTCGATCTAAAGCCTGACGTGCTGAGCATCCTGGTCGGCGTGAATGACAAGGGCCACGGCGTCCCGCCCGATCAATACGAGCAGACCTACGACAAACTTCTCACCGACACCAAGGCCGCAAACCCAAACGTCAGGATCGTGCTCTGCGAGCCCTTCATCGTGAACCATCTCGCGACCACCCCGCAGCACGGGTCACCGAATGCCGACATCGTGAAGCGCCAGGAAATCGTCGCGAGGCTCGCGAAGAAACACGGCGCGGCGCTCGTGCATTTCCAGGCGGCGCTCGACCGTGCGACGGAGCGCGCACCGGCGATCCACTGGATCTGGGACGATGTCCACCCGACCTATTCCGGACACCAGATCCTGTCCGACGAATGGGAGCGCGCCGTGCGTGCCTTCTGGACGGTGAAGAAGCAGTGACGCCATTCGGGACGGGCGGCCACGGATGCGCCCGCGGATCCGCTATTCCGCGAGGACCGAGCGGTCGCGACGGCGGTTGGGATTGTAGAACGGCTTCAGCATGGGGTTCCCGCGCGCGGGCTGCGGGAGGAGTTCCATCTCGTCGAGTGTGTTCATGTCGAGGCGTCCGGTGCGGCGCAGTTCGGTCTCTTCCTGGAAAAGGAAAATCGCCTCCGCAGTGGCGGCGTTTGCGACGCCATCCATCGGCCCGCGATAGAGGTGCCTCGCCGTGAGGACCGCCTGTGCACGGCGGATGATGACAGCCTGCACCTCGGGCGTCGCCGCGGCGTACGGGGTGTCGCGGAACATGATCGTGAGCCGCGTGGAGATGGGCGCAGGGATCGGCGTGGGCGGATCGAGCACTGAGACATCGTTCGGCATCACGCGGCGCGGGGCCGTCTGCGCGATCTCCGCGGGTTCGTCTTCCGGAGGCAATGCGCGTCCATTTTTCAAAGGCGCGACTGGCTCGCCGGGCTTCGGCATCGTCTGCTGCGTGGGGGGCGGCGGGTTCACCTGCCTGTTGGCGGGGTTGCCCCGAGCGGCGGCTGGTGCCGGCTGCGGTGCGGATCCGGGAACGGCCTGTGGCGCAGCCGCGGCCGTCCTTTTCTCCGCGAGGCCCAGCCCGGCGAGTGTCTCTGCATTCATTTTGCCGGTGACGGTGATTCCGTTGCGGATCTGGTAACGGCGGATCGCGGCGGTGGTCTCGGGGGTTTCCGTGCCGGTGATTTCGCCATAGTAGAAGCCCTGGATTTTCAGCGCGGCCTGCGCGTCGCGGATCTGATCATTGGCAGTGGCTGGCACGAGGAGCAGTGCCATGGCGAGAAGCAGGGCTGCGGCGGGGAGGGAAGGAAGCCGTTTCATGGCGATGTGGTGAATGTGGACGCGATCCGCCGCGCGTCAATTCACACCGAAATGGAATCAGCGCCCGGAGACGGGGTCAGTCGCGGCGATAAAATCGAGGATCGCCCTGCGCACGGGATCGCCGGTGTTGACGATATTGTGCGCGATGGAGCCGTGCGTGCGGTCCGGGATCTGGCGGAAGGTGACGCGTTTGTTGCCGGTGCCTTTCAGTGCGGCGACGAAATATTCGTTTTCCTCCGAGCGCGCCGCCATGTCGTGATCGGCGGCGAGGACGAGCATCGGCGGCGTGTCCTTTCGGCAATAGTACACGGGAGCGGCTTCATCAGCGATGATGGTCTCCTTCCCGATGCCGCGCTCCTCGCGCACGGTGTAGTGCGTCATCGTCTGCCCGCTCAGCGGGACGTAGCCGGCGAACGAATCCGGCGTGAGCCCATGCGGCTTCAGCCAGCGCGCATCCATCGCGAGCATGAGCGCGATCCATCCGCCCGCGGAATGCCCGCTGATGAAAACCTTCGCCGGATCCCCGCCGTGCTCCGCGATGTGCGCGCGCACCCATGCGACCGATGCCGCGGCATCCTCGAGGTACGCGGGAAATTTCACCTTCGGGCTGAGCCGGTAGTTCACGGCCACCACGGCGATGCCCTCGCCTGCGAGCGCATGGGCGATGGCGGGAGTCTTGTCTTTGTCGCTGCTGCCACCCTTGCTTCCTGCCTTCAGTGCGCCGCCGTGGAACCACACGAGTGTGGCAAATTTTTTCCCGCCGGGCGGAAGGTAGATGTCCAGCTTGCACCGCTGGATTTCATATTCGCTGAGTGCGCCGCCATTCTTGTAAGCGATGTCGGCGATCGTTTGGATCTGCGCAGCGGCCGTGTCGGCGCGCGATGGTGAGGGCTGCGCGAGGAGGCACAAAAGACCGAGCAGGGCGGCGAATCCGGGGAGTGATTTCATCCCGCGCAGGTTACGGAGGCGGAGCGGGCTCACAATCAGGATTCAACGCAGTAGATGCACCCGTGGGTGCGCGAACCGGGTGCAGTCGGTTGCCCCTCAGTCGCGGCTTGACGCTGGGGGCGAGTTCCGGCACCAACGTCCGCGAAGGGTGCGACGGTTCCGCCCCAGCGGATTTCATCGGGCCCCCAACACAACAACCCAGACAAACAACCAACATGAAAAAACTGATCTTCACCCTCACGCTCGCCATGGCATTTGCCGTCGGCAGCCCGTCCGCATTCGCCCAAGCGAAGAAAAAGAAGGACGCAGCCGCGGAAGAAGCGACCGCTGCCGCCGACAAGACGAAAGCCGCTGGCGACAAAGCGAAGGCTGCCGCTGAAACCGGTGCAGCCGCCGCCGAAAAACCAAAAGCCGCCGAGGCGGCAAAGCCGAAGAAAGACACGATCCCGATGTATGTCCGCGCCGATGAAATTGACGCGAAGGCGAAGACGATCACGCAGGTGAACAAGGACGGCAAAAAAGGCGTCAACACCGTGACCTCCACGACCGAGATCAAGAATGGCGAGGCAGCCGCCAAATTTGAGGACATCAAGAAGGGCGACATGGTCGCAGGTCTCCGCAAGAAGACTGGCGAGAACGCCTACGAAGTTGTGAAGATCACGAAGTTCGGGCCGAAGGCTGAGAAGACCGAAAAACCCGCAGGCGAGCCGAAGAAGAAGTAGGCTGCGCGCGAAACCGATTCGCATTTTCAAAGACCGGCACCTGCGCGAGCGGGTGCCGGTTTTTTTTAGGAAGCAAGAGCGGGCTCCACTCGCGCGGAAACAAAAAAGGGCGCCGGTTTGAATCCGGCGCCCTTTCTCAAACTGCAAAAAACTTCACTTACACCGTGTACGTGCTGCTTGAGACATCGCCTCCACGACCGGTCCAATTGGTGTGGAAGAACTCGCCGCGCGGCTTGTCCACACGCTCGTAGGTGTGCGCGCCGAAATAGTCGCGCTGCGCCTGGAGCAGGTTCGCGGGGAGCACTGCGCTGCGATATTGATCGAAGAACGCGAGTGCGGTGCTGAATGCTGGCACCGGGATGCCCTTCTTCGCCGCGGTCGCGACGATGTTGCGCCAGCCCTTCTGCGACTTCTTGATTTCGCCGCGGAAGAAATCGTCGAGCAGGAGATTCGAGAGCTTCGAATTGTTGTCGTAGGCCTCCTTGATTTTTCCCAGGAACCGCGAACGGATGATGCAGCCGCCGCGCCACATCAGCGCGATGCCGCCGTAGTTCAGGTTCCACTTGTACTCCGCCGCCGCCGAGCGCATGAGCATGTAGCCCTGCGCGTAACTCACGATTTTCGACGCGTAGAGCGCGAGGCGGATGTCCTCGATGAACGCCTTCTTCTTTTCCGGATTCGAAGCGATGGCCTTCAGCGCCGGGCTCGGGCCCTTGAGTTTCTTCGCCGCCTTTACGCGCTCGTCTTTCAGCGCTGACACGCAGCGCGAATACACCGCCTCCGCCATCAGCGTGATCGGGATGCCGAGTTCCTGCGAATTGATCACCGTCCACTTGCCGGTGCCCTTCTGTCCGGCGGTGTCGAGGATCTTGTCCACGAGCGGCGCGCCGTCCTCGTCTTTCTTGGCGAGAATGTCGCGCGAGATTTCAATCAGGTAGCTGTCGAGGTCGCCCTTGTTCCACTCGGTCAGCACCTGGTGCATTTCATCGGCATTCATGCCGAGGCCGTTCTTCATGATGTTGTAGGCCTCGCAGATGAGCTGCATGTCGCCGTACTCGATCCCGTTGTGGACCATCTTTACGTAATGGCCCGCGCCGCCTTCGCCAACCCAATCGCAACAGGGCACGCCACCGTCAACTTTCGCGGAGATTCCCTGGAAGATTGGCTTCACATGTTCCCAGGCCGCGGCCGATCCGCCGGGCATTATGGATGGGCCATGGCGCGCGCCTTCTTCACCACCACTCACGCCGGTGCCCACGTAGAGCATTCCTTTGCTCTCGACGTGTTTCACACGACGGTTCGTGTCGCCGAAAAGTGAGTTGCCGCCATCGATGATGATGTCGCCGGGCTCGAGATGCGGAAGGATTTGCTCGATGAAATCGTCCACGGCTTCGCCGGCCTTGACCATGCACATGACGCGCCGCGGCCTCTTCAACAACGCGACCATCTCCTCGATGGATTTTGCGCCGATCACGTTTGTGCCCTTGGCTTCCTTCGCGAGAAAATCATCCACCTTCGCGACGGTGCGATTGAAGGCCACGACGGTGAAGCCGTGGTCGTTCATGTTGAGAATCAAGTTCTGGCCCATCACGGCCAGGCCTATTACTGCGATATCGGCTTTGGGTTCCATTGCGTTAATCAGTTTACGTTTAGAAGCTGGCGGACGATAGCGGACGCCATTTGGCGCGCCAGAAGAAAGTCACGGGGGAAAACGAGCGCGGGCAATTTACGCGCCGAGCATCAACCGCACATCCTCGGCCAGCATTTGTTTGAGGTTTGGCCACTGCGCTTCGTTCATGTCGTGGAAGGCGCGCAGATACAAACCCACGATCTCCGGAGGATATTTGCCGAGCAACATGTTCACTGCGTCCTGCAAGTCTTTGTCT
>JBDSAR010000677.1:0-11628 GCA_039922035.1 Chthoniobacteraceae bacterium | reverse complement strand
GTGTTTCCACATGGCCCCGCGTTTGCCGTGCTCGCGGATGCGAATGCACCGTGGCCGACCGCGCCGGGCAAGGACGCCGGGATGAGATTCCGCGGCTATCAGCTCGATTCGCTGAAGCGTCCGACGCTGCTCTACGCGTTCCGCGAAATCGCGGTGGAGGATTTTCTCACCAACGCCGAGGCCGATGGCAAAGTGTCGCTGTACCGCACGATGAAATTCTCCGGCCCGCCGCTCGATGGGTTTCATTTCCGGCTCGCCGTCGGCAGGCTCACGCCCGCCGGAGAAAATGCGTGGCGGCTCGACAATGCGCTGACGCTGCACGTTGTCGCGGGCGGAAAGCCATTCATCCGTGGCGAGGGTGCGCGGCAGGAATTGCTCGTGCCGGTTCGCATCGAAAACTCGAAGGCCCAACTGGAGATCGAATATGCCTGGTAACTTCCCGCGGTTCGCGCGGCTTCTTGCAATCCTTGTGCTCGGCTGCTCGTCCGCTTTGGCGCAGCAGAAGGCGAAGCCGAAGCAGAACCTCAGCACCGACGATCTCGCTGCGGTGCCTGCGAATGAGCGCGAGGCGGAATTTTACCGCATCACCGATGTGCCGATGCCGCCGGGCGCGGTGATGGAGGCGGGCTCGATGCTCGCCCTCACGGATGGCCGGCTCGCCGTCGGCACGCGGCGCGGGGAAATATATTTCGCGACGGGCACGGATGCGACTCCGCCCGCGCCGCAGTGGAAATTATTCGCGACCGGGCTCACCGAAATCTTCGGCCTCGCGATGTGCGACGGCATTCTCTACGCGACCCAGCAGGCCGAGCTTACGCGCGTGCTCGACACGGATGGCGACGGGCGCGCGGATCGTTTCGAGACCGTGAGCGATGCTTGGGCGTGGGGTGGCGAGCACGAGTTTAACTTCGGCTCGAATTTCGACAAGGACGGCGTGATCTGGACCGTGCACGGGCTCACCGGCAGCTACACATCGGAGCGGCTGTTCCGCGGCTGGGCGATGCGGCATTTTCCCGACGGGCGCTCCGAGCCGGTATGCAGCGGGCTGCGCAGTCCCGGCGGCATCGCGTTCAACGCGGAGGGCAATGCATTTTACGCCGAGAGCCAGGGGCCGTGGAATGGCGCGTGTTCGCTGAAGCACCTCAAGCCCGGCGGATTCATGGGCCATCCCATCGGCAACTCGTGGTACGACCACGCGCCGAACATGGGGCCGCGTCCCGCCGAGCCGACGAATGGCGACGCCGGTCGCATGCATCTCGACGCCGCGCGCATCCCGCAGCTCGTGCCTCCCGCGGTCGTGTTCCCCTACAAAAAAATGGGGCAGAGCGCGTCGGCGGTGATGCTCGATGTGTCGGCCGGAAAATTCGGGCCGTTCGCGGGGCAGTTCTTTGTCGGCGACTACACGCTGAGCATCGTGATGCGCGCCGAGATGGAAAAGGTGAACGGCGTCTATCAGGGCGCGTGCTATCCGTTCCGGCAGGGCTTCGCGACTGGCATCATCGGCGGCACGCTCACGCCGCGCGGACAGATTTTCGTGGGCGGCAGCAAGCGCGGCTGGCCCGTGCGCGGCCTCGCCGAGACTGCGTTGCAACGCGTCGAGTGGACCGGGGTGACACCGTTTGAAATCCTCACCATGCGCGTGCAGCCCGATGGCTTCGTGTTTCGCTTCACCGCGCCCGTGGACGCCGCCACCGCCGCGAATCCCGCGAGCTACACGCTGGAAACTTTCACGCACATCTACCACGCCGCGTACGGCAGCCCGGAGGTGGATCAGTCGGACCAGCGGATCGTGTCCGCGACGGTGAGCGAAGACAGACTCACCGTGCGTCTCGTCGTGGACAAGCTCGTGCGCGGACACATCCACGAACTGCATCTCTCCGGCCTGCGCGACAGCGCTGGCAAGCCACTCCTGCACGACGTGGCGTATTACACCTTGAACCAAATCCCCAAACCGTAACGCGGCGCGAAGGCCGCACTCAGGCCGTTCAATTTCCCCGCCCGCCTACTCCGCCAGCGGCAGTGCGATGGCAAAGATCGCGCCGCGGCCGGGCACAGAGCGTGCAAAGATCCGTCCTTTGTGCGCCTCAATGATCCGCTTGCAGATCGACAGCCCCAGACCGGTGCCCGTCTTTTTCCCGAAGGTGGCAAATGGCTGGAAAAGGCGCTCGGCCATTTCCGGTGCGATGCCGGGGCCGGAATCCTCGACCTCGATCTGAAGTCCACTTTCCACGAGCGCAAAGCGTAGCGTCACGGTGCCGCCCTCGGGCATGAAGTCGGCGGCGTTGTTGACGAGGTTGTAGAAGGCCTGGACGAGGCGGCGGTGATCGAGAATCACGCGCGCCTCGGGCGGCGGGTTTTCGCACACGATTTGCACCCGGCGGTCGGCCGCCGAGGGTCGCAGCTCGTCGAGCAACGCCCGCACGAAATCGTGAAAGCCGGCCGGACTCAGCGCGGTGGAGCCCGGCGTCTGCCGGGTGTAGTCGAGCACTTCGTTGATCATTGTGGAAAGGCGTGAGACTTCCCTGCGGATCATGTCGGTGGCCATGGTGCGGTTCTCGGCGGACGTTTGTTCCGATCCGGCCAGATCGGCGGCGATGCCGATGATGTTCAGCGGGTTTTTCAGATCGTGGACGACGGATTGTGCGAAGCGCCCGATGAGTGAGAGCCGCCCGGTTTCGAGCAACTCCTCCACATGGCGCGTATTCGAGTCCCGCATGCGGATGGTGAAATCCCGCATCAGCGCGAGCAGGAGGTGAGGGGACTGCGAGAAGAGCCGGAGCACGTCACCGTGCGGGATGAAGCGCAGCACGGAATCCACGGCCGCCCTCGCGGTCGCCGAGCGGGGCTTGTCGTCGATGATGGCCATCTCGCCGAAGACGCCGCCCGGCCCGACATTCGAGAGCACGCGGGGTTCCGGGTCGTCGGCCCCGAGCACGATTTCCACGCGCCCCTCGTCCATCAGATACATCCCGTCGCCAGGTGCCCCTTCCTTGAAAATGACCTCCCCGGCGGCGACCCGGAGCATTCGCACGGCGCCGGCGAACTTGGGCAGTTCGGCGTTGAGCAGTTCGCTGAAGGTGTCGGAATTTGTAAATTGAGCCATGGGCCTGAACTCAGGCCGCATCATGTCCCGCCCTCGGACGCGGACAAGCCCGAAGCCCAGGTGAAGTGCAGGGCGATGAATCCGGCTCCTCGGTCTCTTTGAGCCGCGCGCAGTGGCTTGAATTTCAAAGCCGGTTTTTGTGACTGGTGACTGCTCCTCCGGTTTTCCACGAGGCCGTCGCCAGCCGGTTACCATTCAAAAGCAACCATTGAGACGCCTGAGCACGCGCGATGAACCAGCCACGCCACCACTCACGAAGCACTACTTCCCGAGCGCCTTCGCCGCCGCATCCTGAAACGCGCCCCGCACCACGCTCGCATCGCTGTTCGGAAAATTCGCACGCTGCACCATCATCACATAGGCGACGCCGCGCACCGGGTCGCACCACGCCTGCGTGCCCCACGCGCCGCCGTGGCCAAACGTGCCCGGCGAGAGCATCGCCGCCACGCCCTCGTGCGGCGTGCGCAGGATGCTCGTGCCGATGCCCCAGCCATACTTCAGGCCGTGCTGGCCGAAGGTGTCGTTTTGGAAAAATCCCACCGGCATCGTGTCCGGCGTCTGCGGCGTGCTCAGGAATTTCATCGCATCCGCGCTCAGGATGCGGACGCCGTCGCGCGTGCCGCCGCCGAGGAGCATCTGGCAGAAGCGCGCGTAGTCGGGTGCGGTCGAGTAGAGCCCGCCATTGCCCTGCGGCGGGCGTCCGCGGGTGCCGAAGTCCGCGCGCGGCGGCACGGCTTCGAGCGCGCCAGTGTCCTTGTTTTTCGCGTAGGCCGTCGCGAGCCGCGCGCGCTGCGCATCGGTCGGGTAAAAGGTCGTGTCCTTCATCCCCAGCGGATCAAAGACCCGCTTTTGCAGAAACGCATCGAAGCTCATCCCGCTCACCACCTCCACGATCCGCGCCGCAGCGTTGATGCCACTCTGCGTGTATTTCCACTTCGCGCCCGGCTCATATTGCATCGGCGCGGCGAGCCAGAGCGGGACGAGATCCGCGAGCGTCTTCGCATTCTTCGCGCCGTCGCCGCCCGCCTCGCCGAGGCCGGAGGTGTGCGTGAGAATCTGCGTGATCGTGAGATTCGCCGGCTTCCCTGAAGGTGTCTTCAGCGCCGCAAATTCGGGCAGATACTTCGCCACGGGATCGGCGACGTTCAGCCTGCCCTCATCCTGCAGGATGAGAACCGCCGTGCCGGTGACCGGCTTCGTCATCGAGGCGATCCAGAAAAGTGCATCCGGAGTCATCGCCCGTTTCGACGCCACATCCGCCAGCCCGGTGCTCTCGAGGTGAAGCACCTTGTCCTTCGTCACCAAGACCGTGACCGCCCCGGAGATTTCGTTCTTCGCCACCATCTCCTGCATGGCCGCGCCGACGCCGGGGAGCACCGGTTCGGCGGCGGAAGTGGAGCGCACGAGGCAAAGCATGGCGGAGAGGGCGAGACGGAGGGGCAGGCGGGAAGGATGCATGGGAATGTAAATTGGATTACACGTACGGGCCTGGCACTTCAAGCTGGCGGCAGATCGCGCGTGCGGTGAACTCCTTCACCTCCCGGTGCCGCGGCACGCTCGTCGTCTTGCGCTGCGCGGGATTCCACCAGATCGAGTGCTTGCTACCTTCGCGGTAAAGTTCGCAGCCGTGGCTGCGCAGGTGGCGTTCGAGGTCCGCGAGCTTCACAGCGCCGCCAGTTCCATCGTCTCCCGGCGGCTCTCGGCAGGCTCCTGCTGGCGCGCAAGTTCGCGATTGCACTCCAGAATCATCCGCAAGGCATCGGCGAGATTCTCCCGCGCTTCCTCGATCGTCTCACCTTCGGAAATTGCGCCGGGAATCTCTTCCACCATCGCGGTGAACCCGCCTTCGGCGGCAGGAATGAAGACAGCGGTGAGTTTCATGCGCGCAGCGTAGCACAGTGCCCGGACTCTGCCAATTCCTTCGACACGGGATCGGCCAAGTCGAGCGTGCCCTCATCCTGCAGCCTGAGAACCGCCGTGCCGGTGACCGGCTTCGTCATCGCCCGTTTCTCCGCCACAGGTGGCAGGGGCGCATGAGTTGGACAAAATTTATAGTTGGTCTGATCACGCTAAACCTTCTCGCGATTCCCGGTTTCAAACATTTTCATAAGCTCATCAAATGGGTCTGCTTGAGGAGACTTCTTCTCGAACAGGTATTTTCCCTTACCCGATTTTTTGACGATACCATTTTTGCACCAGCGGGAAAGGATTGTGGAGGATAATGTTTGTTCCGACTTTGTATTTCCCATTGCTGCAAGTTCGCGAAGGGAATTGGGAGTAATCTGCCCGCCTTCATATTTCGTGCAAATCTCGAATGCAGTAGACTGGAGGCGCTCTTCCTCAGCAGCGGAGAGAGCTTTTGAGTCCTTTCCTTCGCCCAGAAGCACTTCCGCCCACCGTCGTAGAACAATCCGGTCTTTCTCCTGATAGTAAAATATTGGACCCTTGCTGCTGGACAGAACCTCCACAAATTGTCGGGAAAAATCTCCGTCCACATAATTTCGGATTTCAGCCACTGGGCGATCCCGCCAAAGCACAAGCGCAAGAGCAATGAGTGAGCGCTTTTCATCCTGATATACCTCGCGGCAACGTTCTAGCAATCTCAGCAGCTTCTGTTCTTCGCGCCCTCCGTAAATCAACAGTTTCCAGCGTTGATACTTACCAGCGTTTTCGATATGAACCTCAGGTGGTTGCTTGCCGTTTCGAATTGATTCCGAGAAAATGAGGTTCTTGCCTCTGCCGAGTTCATCAACGAATCCACCGATCCGCAAAGACTCCATAAGTAGACCGTTCACGGTTTTGTGACTTCGGGAAAACCAGCGATTCGCGAAGTAAGAAGACTCCTTCAGGCAAAGGTTGCTCATCACGATGGAATCGTGATGGATCTCTAAGATTATGTCGCCGTCGCTCTCAAAGTAGGCAGCATGCGCAACGGCATTCGAAAGAGCTTCCTTCAAAGCCCGTCCCGGAAAATGCCCGTTACGGCTAACAGATAGCTCGTGAACGAACTTGGGTAAAAGGATTCCGAACAGCCCCTCTCGCCTTTCATTCGATATTGGCTCATCCGCTGAGTCGTAACGGATAACCCGGTAGGGTGCTTTCCCAAACAGCAGGCGTGCCGCCTGTCGCTCATACAGTCCAAGACCTCGAAGCACTTCGCTCGCGCCAGTCTTTTCGATGGATTGCTTCTCATTAGGATGTGCCCGTCGCTGGACCTCGCTTGCGAACCGGCGAACCAGCTCTTCGTTATATGAAGACCGATGATGTTGATTGCTGTAATCAATGAGTCCTGGGAGCTGGATCCGAAGCTTCAATATTTCATCTGGCTCCATTCTCGCGGTTGTAGTCCCCGCCGCACAATATGCGTAGTCTGCCCAATATGTTACCTCGCCTGCATTCTGTATCGTCACGATTAGAATCCAACTCGCTTCGAGTTCGCGGCAGGTTATTGTTTTGGATGCCTGAAGGGGATCAAGGTTTTGGTTGATGTGCTGCGAAAGCACTTCTTCAGTGTGTTTTGCCCAAGCCTCGCCCTTTCCAGCAAGGGCTCCGGTGTCTTTCACGCCGATCACCAAGAATGAAGTGATTTGGTCTAACTTATTCGCGAGAGCGCTGAGCTTATCACCATGCTTTTGAGCCCAGTCCTCTTTCAACTCAAGGTTCACATGCAAATACTCTTGGCAGCGTCTGTCTCTCAACGCGGCGATTACGTCTTCGACTGTTTTTAACATTGAATGTCGAGGCTTTCACAAGTGGGTTGGATTTGCCTCGGCAATATTCGGAATTGCATCGCGCCACATTTTTCTCATCGCTCTTTCCGGCGGGGATCGGTATGGCTTGCGCATGAAAACTCCATTCCTCCTTGCTGGTTTGTTTCTCACGGGTTCTGCGCTGATGGCGGATGCGGCGACGATGACGATCACTGCGAATCCCGGTGCTGATGTGACAGTTCACTTTGCGCTGGGTTCGCAAGGGCCGGACGCGGGGCCGGTGGCGAGCACGTTCACCTTCCAAGCCTCGAAGGGCGTGGTGGGGCCGAGTTCGAATCCCGGAAGTCAGACCGGCTTTGCCAATTCCGCGAAGGATCTCTTCGCGGTGGCGGTGTCGCCGGCGACGAAGTCCGCCTTTGCGCATATTTTCCTGACGGGGAAAGGGCCGCACCAGATTTTCATCGCGGATGTGAATGGGCGCGTGTCGAAGCTCCTGCCGCCGCCGTGGCGCGACGGTGCGAAATACTGGTTGCGTATCGAGAAACTGCAGGGGCGGAAGATCAAGTTCCAGACGATTGATTTCTCCCATGCGCCGTATCAGACGCACGATTTCTGGGTGAAGGTGGACGCGCAGGGCGGGCTCACGCTGGTGCCGTAGGGCTTGGGAAGTCACGAGGCGCCAAGGCTGTGGCGGACGAGCGTCTCGCGGGCACCGGCGATTCGGGCATTGTCGGTGCGGAATGTGCGCGCGACATAGACGATGCGCTTGCATCCGAGTGTGCTCAGGTGGTCGGCGAGCAGGAAGCCGACGGTGAAAAATTGCGAGGGGTCTGGGGTCGGATGCGCTGTCGCTGCGAGCATGCTGTTGCTGGCAGCAGGAGCAGTTTCCACGACTGCCCTTCGATCCCACGGCGATGATCGTTTTGGAAATGGTTTGGCCGGGGAGGATTCTTTGTGCGTTCATTCAAACGATTCAGACGTCAATCACACCCATGAATACCTGCGCCATGATCGCCGCCGTCACCACTTGCGCAGCAGCCGCGACTGCTGCAGAACCTTTTCACAAGAGGCTCATCAGTGCCCGCGACGGCGTGCGCGTGGACTCGCTGACGATCAGCGGGCGTGACGTGACGCCGCAGGCTCCGGGCTGGTCGGTGCACAAGGTCACGCTGCACGGCGGCAAGCAGGAGGGCGTGGATGTGATCTTCGTGGACAATGGCAAGCTGCAGTTCACCGTCGTGCCGACGCGCGGGATGAGTGTGCTCTCGGTGACGAGCGGCGATGTGCGCCTGGGGTGGGATTCGCCGGTGAAGGAGGTCGTGCATCCGCAGCACATCAATTTGCACAGCCGCGGCGGGCTCGGCTGGCTGGAGGGTTTCAATGAATGGCTCGTGCGCTGCGGCCTCGAGAGCAACGGGCATCCGGGCACGGACAAATTCATCAACAACGTGGGCGACGAAGCGACGATGGAACTCACGCTGCACGGCAAGATCGCGAACATTCCGGCGAGCGAAGTGGAGGTGGTCGTGGACGCCGCGCCGCCGCATCGCATCCGTGTGCGCGGGCGCGTGTATGAACGGATGTTTTACGGGCCGAAGCTGGAGTTGCAGACGGAGATCTCGACGGAGCCGGGCTCGAACTCATTCCGCGTTGCGGACGTGGTGACGAATCGCGGCGGGGACACGCAGGAGTTCGAATTGCTCTATCACTCGAACTACGGGCGTCCGCTGCTGGAGGAGGGCGCGACATTTCTCGCGGCGGCGGAGCGTGTCACGCCGTTCAACGTTCACGCGGCAAAAAGCATCGCGGACTATGCCATCTACGCCGGGCCGAAGCTCGGTTTCGTCGAGCAGGTCTATTGCATCCGCCCGCTCGCGGACAAGGACGGGCGCACGCTCATCGCGCTGCAAAACAAGGCACGCGACCGCGCCGTCTCGATGAGCTTTGCAGTGAAGGAGCTGCCGTTCGTGACGCTCTGGAAAAACACCAATGCGGAGGGCGAAGGCTACGTGACCGGTCTCGAACCGGGCACCAATTTTCCGAACAACCGCCGCATCGAACGCAAGCTCGGCCGCGTGCCGAAACTCGCGCCAGGCGCGAGTCACAGCGTCACGATTGACTTTGCGATTCACTCTGGCGTGGAGGAAACGAAGCGGCTCGCGGATCAAATCGCCGCAATCCAAGGCACGGCGAAACCGACGCTCGATCCGGCCCCGGAGAGCAAGGAATGAGGCGCAATCCCGCGTTCCTTCTTCGTCCTCACAGTATCGTTCTCGAATCCGAGTGGCTCGACATTGAATGATATGAACGCACAGCAACCAGATCCCATCGTCGGTGCCATCGAGGCGGGCGGCACGAAATTCGTCTGCGCGGTCGGCTCCGGGCCGGGTGCGCGGCTTTTGGAACGCACGCAATTTTCCACTGGCGACGACCCAGCGCGGCTGATGCGCAGCGTCGCGGAGTGGTTTGCCGAGCAGGAGAAAAAGCACGGCGCACTGGCCGGGATGGGCGTCGCATCGTTCGGGCCGGTGGATCTCGATGAGCGCTCGCCGACCTACGGCTTCATGACCACGACGCCGAAGGCCGGCTGGCAGCACGCCGATATTCTCGGGCCGCTGCGGCGCGCGTTTCCGACGCTGCCCATCGGCTTCGACACCGACGTGAACGGCGCTGCGCTCGGCGAAGCGCGTTGGGGCGCGGCGCAGGGGCTGGACGATTTTGTGTATGTCACCGTCGGCACCGGCATCGGAGGCGGCGGGATGGCGCGCGGCCGGTTGCTGCACGGGCTCGTGCATCCCGAGATGGGCCACATGGGCCTGCCGCAACTCGCGGGCGACGACTTCGCGGGCGCGTGTCCATTCCACGGACGCTGCTGGGAAGGCCTGTGCTCCGGTCCCGCCATCGCCAAGCGCACCGGGATGCCCGCCGAGGATTTGCCGCCCGATCATCCCGCGTGGGAATTGACGATTCGTTACGTGGCCCATGCGCTTGTGAATCTCACCTGCGTGCTCTCGCCGCACCGCATCATCATCGGCGGCAGCGTGAGAAAAGGCGGCCGCCTCGGCGAAGAGCGCTTCTTCACACGGCTGCGCACCGCGTTCCGTGAAGTGCTCGCCGGCTACATCTCCTCACCCGCGCTCACTGAGACTGGCATCGGGAAATTCATCGTCCCTCCGCAACTCGGCGACGACGCCGGCGTCTGCGGAGCCATCGCGCTGGCGCAGGGCGCAGCGATGAAGCACTGACTTTAAGACGCGGGCCTCAGTCAGTGTCCCAGCGAGCAAGGGGCGCTGCCCGTTTTTCTGAAGATGCTTTCCACCTGACTTCTGCCGCCACTCATTATTCCATCCACAAGATGAATGACCTAACCCGTGAGACGGTGCCGGCGGGCGATCCGGACGGCAGTTCCACTGCCCCGGCAAAAGTTCGCTGCCTTCGCACCTGGCCCGCATTGGTGCTGGTCGCGGTGATGATCGTCGCGCGCTACGGGCCGGTTTATCTGGAAGGCGGGCTTTCGGTCTATTGGATGATCGCGGTGTTCGGCCCGATCTTGTGCTGCCTGCTGCTGACGATCTGGTGGCTCACCGCGAGTCGCGCGACATGGAAGGAACGGCTGTTTGGTTTTCTGGGATTGATCGGTGCGCTGGCGGTCATCGTCGCGCTGGCGGATCCGACGATGCGCGGGCCGGGCACCATCAATCTGACGGCGCCGATGGGGATGATCGCTTTTGCACTGGGGGCAACGTTTCTCCGCAGCCATCGCCCGACGATGAGAACCGGCGTTGCCGTGCTGTTCGCACTCGCGGGTTTCGCCTTTTCACTCCTGCTCCGCAATGAAGGCATGACTGGGGATTACACGATGGGTCTGCACTGGCGATGGTCGCAGACTCCGGAGGCGCTCATGCTCGCGGGCCGCAAGCCGGACGCTGCTTCGCCGGTCAAACGCATGGACGCCGACCAGAGCACCGCTGCGCTCGCGAATTCGGAATGGCCAGGATTCCGTGGAGCCGATCGCGCGGCGCGATCGAAGGCTCCGCAAATCGCGACCAACTGGACCTCGCAGCCACCGAAGCAGCTTTGGAAAATCCCCGTCGGCCCTGGGTGGTCATCGTTTGCGGTCGCGGGCAGGCTGCTCTTCACGCAGGAACAGCGCGGGCCGAAGGAGACCGTAGTTTGCTACGATGCCGACACGGGACGCGAAATCTGGAGCCACGAGATCGAAGCGCGATTCGATGAGTCGCTCGGCGGTCCGGGGCCGCGGGCAACGCCGACTCTGGCGGATGGCGGATTGTTCGTGACCGGTGCCACCGGCGACTTCCTGCGATTGAATCCCGTGACGGGTGCCGTCGTGTGGAAACAGAACTTGAAAGCGGTCGCCGGTCGCGAAGTTCCGATGTGGGGATTCGCCGCGTCGCCCCTGGTCACCCGCTCGACAGTCATCGTCCACGCGGGAGGTCCGGGAGACAAAGGGTTGCTCGGTTTTGACTCCACGTCGGGAGCGCTCCGCTGGTCGGTCGCGGACGGCAATGATTCCTATGGTTCACCGCAACTCAGCACCATCGCCGGCGAAGAACTCGTGCTCATGCTGACCAACGAGGGCCTGCTTTTGCTCGACCCGGCCACCGGCAAAGTACGGCTGAACTACAAGTGGAAATTCGGAAATTACCGCTGCCTGCAACCCGCCGCCGTCGGCGATGACACGATCCTGCTGCCGACCGGAATGAGCACCGGCACGCGGGCCATCCGCGTCACGAAAGCCAACGGGCAACTCGCCGCGGAAGAATTGTGGACGTCACGCAATCTGAAGCCGGACTT
>JBDSAR010000676.1:0-3563 GCA_039922035.1 Chthoniobacteraceae bacterium | reverse complement strand
CGTGCCTCGACCCGAAGATTTCCGCGCGCATCGCGATCCTCGATCCGGAACTGACACTCAGCCAGCCCATGCGCGTCACCGTCTGCACGGGCATGGACGCGCTCTCGCACGCCGTCGAGACCGCCGTGACCCGCAAGCGAACCACGCTGAGCGCGATGTTTTCCCACGAGTCGTTCCGGCTGTGCTTCGACGCCCTGCCGCGCGTGCTCGCAAATCCCGCCGACCTCGACGCGCGCGGGCGGATGCAGCTCGGCGCGGCCTTTGCCGGCGCGGCCATCGAGGCCTCGATGCTCGGCGCGGCGCACAGCGCGGCCAACCCGCTCACCGCGCGGCACGGCATCGTCCACGGCCAGGCCGTCGGCATCATGCTGCCGTCCATCGTGCGCTTCAACGCAGCCGAACACACCGCCGAGGCACGCTACGGCGAACTTTGCCGCGCCGCCGGGCTGCCGGACGCCGAGGCGCTCGCGCAGGCGCTGGAGGAAATCCTGCGCCTCACCGGCCTCGCCGCGCCGTTGCGGAGTTTCGGCGTGAATGAAGCATCCATCCCCGCGCTCGCCGAGGAGGCCGCGCAGCAGTGGACCGCCACGTTCAACCCGCGCAAAATCACGCCCACGGATTTCGCCCGGATCTACGAGTCGCTGCTGGGGTGATTCGTGCGCTTGCCTCGACCTCGGAATCCCATACGCTTCCCACGAATATGGACACCGTCACGCTTTCACCAAAGTTCGAGGTCGTCATCCCCGAGGACATCCGCGAGGCGCTGCATCTCACGGCGGGAGAAAAGCTCCATGTCATGCACTACGCTGGCCGCGTGGAATTCGTCCCGGTGCGCCCGGCGCGGCAGATGCGCGGCTTGCTGCGTGGGATGGACACCGCCATCGAACGCGAACCTGACCGCCTGTGAGCGAGGCAAACGTCGTGGACTCGTCCGGCTGGCTCGAATACCTCGCCGACACCGAACGCGCCCCGATTTTCGCGCCCGCCATCGAGGATTCCGGCAACCTCATCGTCCCGGTCATCTCGCTCTATGAGGTCTTCAAGAAAGTTCTCCGCGAGCGCGGCGAGGATGACGCGCTCCGAGTCGCAGGCATCATGCAGTCGGGCCGTGTCGTCGAATTGGACATCGCGCTCGCGCTGGAAGCCGCGCGCCACCCGCTTCCGCTGGCGGACAGCATCATCTACGCGACGGCGATGCAGCACGACGCGACGCCCTGGACTCAGGATGAGCACTTCAAGGATCTTCCCAATGTGCGCTATTTTCCGAAGCAGGTTTCTGTCTGAAGACATGCCCCGGTGGACCGCCACTTTCAACCCGCGCAAAATCATGCCCGCGGATTTCGCGCGCATTTCTGAGTCTCTGCCATAGACTTTCAGCCAGCATCCCGGACATGCTATCGAGCATATCCTGATACCATGACGCCTAAGGCTTATTTCATCCGCCGGGAAGCATCCGAATACGGGCCTTATTCCGTTCCGCAACTGAACCAGATGCGTTCTCGCAAAGAAATCGGCGCAGCGGATCTTTTCCGCCCTGACGATTCGCCCGAATACAGGCCTCTGGCGGAGGTGTTTCCTCACATGGCCGACTTTGTGCAAAAGACAGCGGCGGAGCGGGAGAAGGAAAAATGGAAAATTGAAGGCGGGAGCCTGGCGTCTGCAGGATGGGCTGCCGGCATTTTCGCCGCAGTTGAACTGCTCGAACACCCAAGAATCTCCTGGGCATTCGCCATAGTCGGTGTCGCTGCCTCCGCCCAAGCATGGAGATTTCATCGCCGCATCCAAGCCATTATTGGGTTTGTAGTGTGCGTGGCCGTCATTGTCGCAGTCCTCTCAAAATAAGCGCGCCAATGGATGCCGATCCCGAATTGCGCCACCCGCCCCAGCGATTGAACAAACAGCAAATGGATTGGCCAGCTTCGATAAGCCGGAATCCTTCGATGCAACACACCACACACATCGCCATGAAGACTGTCATCTACACTTTCCTCGCCGTGCTCGCACTTTCCAAAAGCATCGCGGGCGACTGGCCGATGCACCGCGGGGGGCCGGCGCTCAACGGGCGGGCGGATGGGGCGGCTCCGGCGCAGGTCGCGCTGCGGTGGACTTTCAAGGCCGGCGCCCCGGTGAAGGGCGGCGCGGCCATCGCGGGCGGGCGCGTGTTTTTCGGCGACGACAACGGCACCATCCACTGCATCGCGCTCGCGGACGGGAAGGAAGTGTGGGCGTTCAAGTCGCCGTCGCAGGGCACCATCGAGGCGACGCCGCTCGTCCTCGATGGGATGTGCTACACGGGCGTGTCGGACGGATTTCTCTACGCGCTCGACGCGGCGACCGGCGCGCTGAAGTGGAAGCACGAGACGGGCGACAAAATCTTGGGCGGCGCGAATTGGACGAAGGCGCCCGGCTCTGATGCGAAATGGGTGCTCGTGGGCAGTTACGATTTTTCGATGTATTGCCTCGATGCGCTGACCGGGAAAGTCGTTTGGAAGCTGGAGACGGAGAATTTCATCAACGGTACGCCGACGATCACCGGCAGGGGCGAGACCGTCTTCGGCGGCTGCGACGCGATGCTGCACGTCGTATCGCTGAAGGATGGCAAGCAGGTGCGCGAGATCGAGGCCGAGGCCTACATCCCCGGCAGTGCGGCGGCGGATGGCGGGATGGTCTATTTTGGCAATCACAGCAATCAGGTCTTCGCATTGGATACCGCCACGGGGAAAAGTGAGTGGAAATATCGCGACCGGAATTTCCCGTATTTCTCCTCGCCGGCGATTGACGGCGAGGTGGTGATCATCGGCGGCGAGGACAAGCGGTTGCACTGCATTGACCGCAAGACGGGCGACGGGCGCTGGATTTTCGCGACACGCGGCAAAATCCAAAGCTCGCCGGTGCTGTGCAAGGACGGTGGCGTGATTTTCGGCAGCGACGACGGGCGGCTCTACTGCGTGGAAAAGGCCGACGGGAAAGAGCGCTGGAACTACGAAATCGGCTCGCCCGTGACCGCGAGTGCAGCGGTCGCGGACGGTGCGATCGTGATCGGCGCGGAGGACGGGAGCGTGTATTGTTTTGGCGGAAAGTAGGCGACGAGCGCCGCCCGTCCCGGCGGCCACGGCACTGCGCGCAGCGCCATTTTTTCAGCCCTCACAAACAAGAAGTGCGGCTTCGCCGAGGCTGTTCGTGGCCGCCGGGACGGACGGCGCTCCACTTTCTCTTGCACCTGCGCCTTGCGTGGAGACGTTTTGGCGCTTACATCCGGCCCCCCGTGCAACCCACCATCCTCATCGTTGACGACGAAAAGCATACCCGCGAAGGGTTGCGTGCGTCGTTGGAGGATTCGTTCGATGTCTATATCGCGCCGGACACGGCGGGCGCGCTCGCGGTGCTGGAGTCCGAGCATGTGGACCTGATGCTCACCGACCTGCGGCTCGGCGGGGAGGACGGCATGGTGCTCATCGAAAAGGCGCTCGCCCGCGCGCACCCGCCGGTCGTGATCATGATGACGGCGTACGGCGGCGTGGACACGGCGGTCGAGGCGATGAAGCGCGGCGCGTACGATTTTG
>JBDSAR010000675.1:0-15848 GCA_039922035.1 Chthoniobacteraceae bacterium | reverse complement strand
GACGGGCGTCGTGCGGGGACGGAGAATGTGGCGGGCGTGCTCGCGATGGTCGCGGCACTGGAGGAGCGGGAGGCTGCGATCCGCAGCGGTGCGCTGGAGGATCGGCTCGAATGGCGCGCGGAGTTTGAGAGCGGGTTTGTCGTTGCGCTGCCGGGCGCGCGAGTGCTTGGCGCGGGAGGGGAGCGGCTCTGGAACACGGTCTCGGTCGTCATGCCGGAAGTGCCCGACTGCCGCCGCCGCTCGGTGGTGGTCATGGACCGTCTCGGTTTCGCCGTCTCGACCGGTTCTGCGTGTGCGAGTGGGAAGGAGAAGCCTTCGCATGTGCTCACGGCGATGGGCGTGCCACCGGAGGATGCGGGGCGCGCACTGCGCTTCAGCGCAGGGTGGGGGACGACTCGCAAGGACTGGCGGGCATTGCTCGACGGAGTGAAAACTGCGGCGCGCGAATTGGGCGTGCGCTGAGGATTTCAGGCGGCTTGTCCGCGCAGCAGCGCGCGGACTTCGGCGTGGAGATCGCGGGCGAGCGTCTTGCGGTCGCCGGTGCGGCGTGACGGGGGCCCGAAATGGATGTCAAGTGTGAGGCCGGTTTTGCCGAGAAGATTGAGGAGGTGCGGGGCGAGTGTCATGTCGCGCCAGTAAGCGACTTCATCGGCTACGGAGCCGCCTGCCAGCGAGTAGCGCAGCGCGCACGCGGTGACGGGACACCCGAGTTCGACGACCGGCTCGAAGAGCGAACTCCGGAAGGGCAGCACGTCGCTGCCATCCGTGCTGGTGCCTTCGGGAAAAAGTGTGAGCGGTACGCCGGCATCGAGGCGCTCGCGCATTCCTTCTGCGACATCCGCGACCGCTCCTCGGCGCTCGCGATCCACGAAAATCGTCGCGCCGCACTGGGCGTAGAGCCCGAAGATCGGCCAGCGCGCGACTTCCTTTTTCGAGACGAATGCGCAGCGCGCGACTGCGGACAGCGCGACGATGTCCACGTAGCTCACGTGGTTCGCGACGATGAGCCCGGCGCTGGGAATCTCGCCGTGGACGTTGCTGCGCACGCCCATCCATTTTGCGTGCCGCACGGCTGAGCGGGAGAGCCATTGCACGCGCTCGCGGATGCTCCTTTTCGCGCCGCTGAGCAGAAAATCTCCAAGGCATCCCGCTGCGAGCGGGGGAAGCAGCAGCGAACGCATCGTGCTGCGTGCCGCACCTGCCAAGGTGACCATTTACGAGAGGAATCGGGCGGCGGTCGCCGCGGGCATCGCGGCGAGGTCAATGAGCGTGAGGAAATCAATCGTGCCGAATTCGCGATCCAGCGCGGGAGTCCCGCAGATTTTCGAGCCGACGCTGAGGTACGTGCGCAGCAGGCGCGGCGGCCTCGGGCAGTCGGCGAGCGGCTCCGCAGCCGGCAGCGCGTAGGCGGGGAGTGGCACCGTGCGAAAGGGTTCGGCGACGAGGTACTCCGGCGCGAGGCGCGCATACATCGCGTGGCCGAGCGCGGGGTCCTGCGAGGTGAGGGAACTGCAGCCGAGGAGATAGCGCGCCTTGCGCTCGCGGGTGTAGGCGGCGATGCCGCGCCAGAGCAGATCGAGCACGTTGCCCCGGCGGTGATCCTGATGGACGCATGCGCGCCCCAGCTCCACGATCTCGCTGCGGAAAGACTCGAAGGGTGTGAAGTCAAACTCCTGCTCGCTGTAATAGCCATTCGCGGCGGCGGCGATCTCACCGGTCTGGAGCCGGTAGGTGCCGACGATTTTCCCCGTGGCGATGTGCTCGATGATGAGGTGGTCGCACGTGGCGTCGAAGCGATCCGAGTCGAGTTGCGTGCGCCAGCTTTCGCTCAGGCCTTCCCGGAGCTCGACATTGAACACTTCAAAGCGGAGTTGCTGTGCGGCCCGGATGTCGTCAGGCGTCGTCGCAAGGCGGGTGTGGTAGGTGACGCGTGTGACGGGTGCCTGCGCCGTGGGCATGGATGCGACGGCGGGCATCATTTCGAGGTGCGGGTGGGTTCCGGTGGTTGAGATTTTGGCGCTGGAGTTCATGCGGGATGCGTCTCCACAGCATACCGATTCCCATGCAGCATAAAAGTTAAGAATGGGTGACTTCCCCGAGGCGTTTTGCCGGCTGGGAAATGCCGCGGCGGATGCCGCAGATGGTCAGCGGCCCTGCTGGAACATGCCGCCGAACTGACCCTGGCCCTGCCAGCTTTCCGGCTTTGCCCACGGAATGTTGGAGACGCGATCATCTTCCTTGCGGTTCTCCGTGCTGGCGCACCCGGTGATGCCGGCGGCGAGGACGAGGACGAGGAGACGTGCGAAGAGGCCCATGCCTGTCATTTCAGTGCCTCGGGAGTTCAGTCACACCCGAGGGGGTGGTGCTTGCGGCAGGCGCATTGGTGCCTGCGGGCGCGGGTTCCTCGCGCACCTTGTCCTCGCCGGTGAAGATGACTTCGTCGCCGGGTTCCACGTAGGTGCCCCGGACGAAGCTCGACGGGATGATGTCCGCCACGGACTGCGATGTCTCGACATTGATGATTTTCACCTTGCCGATGGACTGGCCGTTGCGGGCGACGATCATGATCTTGTTCGCGGCGGCACCCTGGCGGTCACCGATGCTCAGCACGCAGAAGCCCCAGCCGGAATTCACCGCGAGCACGTGGCCGCGGAGACCCTTTTGCATGATGTTTTTCTGGTAGCGGTCGATCACCTTTTCCTTGCTCGCGATTTTTTCCTCCGTCACCTTTTTCTGCTTGGTGAGCTCTTCGATGGCGATCTTCCCCGTGGCGACTTCGTTTTCCAACGCGGCGACTTTGGCGGTGAGATCCTTTTTCGCCGTTTCCATCTCGGTGATGGTTGCCAGGATTTGCGCGGGCTCCTTGTCGCCGAGCAACCCTTTTAAATCATCAAAGCTCTTCTTCACCGTGGCGTACTGCGCCTCGGCGGCGTCCTTCTTCATGTTTGCATCCGCGAGGTCGGCGATCGCCTTCTTGGCATCGGCTTCCGCTTTCGTGAGCAGATCCTTGGTCTTCGTCAGTTCGTCCTTCGCCGCCGTGAGTTCGTCCTTGGTGGCTGCAAGTTCCTTCTCGGTCTTCTTCAGTTTTTCGACCGTGGCGAGGCGGTCGTCGTGCTCCCGCTGAGCGGCGACCTGAAGTTTTCCGACGAGTTCCTTGCTTTGGAAGCCGAAGAAAATTGCTGCCAGTGCTGCGAGGAGAGTGAGGCCGGAGAAAATTTTTGCCATAATTTCAGTTCAGTTGTTGGGTGGGTGTCAGGGAGATGTGGCAATCATGACGCCGGGGTGCAACGTCAAAACTTCGCTCAGGGGCGTTTTTAAGCGCGTGGGATTTTTCATTGCAAGGGCTTTGTGCAAAGATTGTGACGAATTCATTTGGTCACGCCGCGCTCCGTATGCTTTCGTCCGCACTCCGTCAGGGGCCATGGATGGAAGGCTGGCAAACCCCGCCAGAGCCGGAAGGCAGCAACGGTAGCCTGCCCTTCCTTGTCGTGGTTCCCTGACGGAACTTTTTTTCGGCTGCCGGATTCTCCGGTGCTGCGAAAGGGCGCGCGGTTTCGGCTTTCCCTCGCGCCGTGAGTTGGCGCAGTTTCCCCGCCCATGCTTCGCCGAGGCTCTTTGATCTACGCACTGCTCGTGTTTCTCGCCGGCGCCTCGCTCATGCGCGAAGCGTCCTTTGGCAGGCTGGCGCGGTTTGACGAGTCGTGGTGGGCGTTCATCGCGAAGCACGGCACTCCAAATGCGACCGGAGCAAAATTCACACTCGTGGAAATCACCAGCGACACGCTTTCCAAGCACCCGTGGCCGTGGAAGGCGGACGACTACGCCCTGTTCTTCCACGCCCTGCTGCCCTTCCAGCCTGCCGTCCTGGCCGTGGAGCCGCCGCTGAATTCCGATGCCGAGGACGCCAGCGAAAAGGATCCGGTCTTTGAAAAAATGCTCCACGACCACATCCTGCGCAGCCCCAAGGCCGTGCTCGGCGGGCGGCTCGGTTTCGCGCGGGATGCGGAGACCGTGCAGGACATCCAGCCCATGCCAGTGCTGCGAAAAGTGCATGGCGACCTGTCGCGCGTCCCGGATTTTTCCGCAGTGGAAACCTGGGCCGGCGAATCGCTGCGACTCGCGACACAGCCCGGCTGGACAAATATCCCGGAGGGTGCCGAAAAGGAACCGCGCGGATGGTGCCCGCTCGTCCTGCGCTATCGCGGCCAGCCCGTGCCAACGATGGTGCTCCAACTCGCGATGCATCTTGAAAAAGTGACGCTCGACGAAGTTGAGGTCGTCCTCGGCTCGCACATCTCGGTCGGCAAACAACGTGCAATCCCAATTGACGAGGCCGGGCGCATGCTCATGAACGTCGGCGCGGATTTCACCCGCGCCTCCTATGACGATCTGCTGCTCGGCCGCGAACAGATCGACCGCAAGGAGCCCCCCGTGATCCAGCCCGGCATTTTTGCCAATCGCATCGTGATGCTCGCCCGCACCGACAACGAATCGCGCACGATCACGCTGCCAGACGGGCACCGCGTCTCGCCCGGCGAATTCATCGGCGCGGCATTTTCCACGGTGGAAATCGGCGCCTTTCCACGGCACATCGGCGAATGGTTCGGCTGGTCGCTCGTCGGCTTCGCCGCATTCGTTGCGCTCTGGATCCGAAAGTGGCGGCCTGTCGCCTGCGTCGTGATCACGCTGTCCCTGCTCGTGTGCTGCGCCGGGGGCGCGTGGTGGATGTTCCGCAAGGAGCAACTGCTCCTGCCGGCGGCGGTGCCTCTCGGCCTCGCCGTGTGGGTGCTGCTGCTGCGCCTCGTCGCGCGGCGCATCGAGAAAATCATCGCATTCTGACGCCCCGGCCTCAGTCGTAACTTCGCACCACCGCCGAGCATGTCGTCCTTCTCCTTCACCAATCTCACCGGCGCGCTCGAAATCGGATCGAACTGCTACTTCATCGAAACCGGCGGGCAGCGGATCCTGCTCGATGCCGGGTATCATCCGAAAAAGGCCGGCAACGACGGACTCCCGCGGCTCGATTTGGTGAAGGACGATTCCGTGGATGCGATCATGATGTCGCACGCGCATCAGGATCACGTCGGCTCGCTGCCCGTCGCCATGCGCCGCCACCCGCGCGCACCTGCATTCATGACGGATGCCACGCGGCAACTCGGCGAAATCATGCTGCATAATTCCGTGAACGTGATGACGGCGGAGCAGGCCGCGGGCGCGGAGGCTCCACCGCTTTTTACCCATCGTGAAGCGGACATCGTCGCGAAGCGGTGGATGGCGCGGCCGCTGAATCAGAAATTTGATCTTCACGGCGAGCGAGTTGGTCCGGCTGAAGTCGCGGATGTTACCTTCGAATTCTTCGATGCCGGCCACATCCTCGGCTCCGCGGGCACGCTCATCCGCAGCGGGGGGCGCACACTTTTCTACGCGGGCGACGTGCAGTTCGACGACCAGAACATCTCGCCCGGCGCAAGCTTTCCCGACTTCGCAAAAGAGCCGTGCGACGTGATGATCATGGAGAGCACGTACGGCGGGCGCGCGAAGCCGGACGGCTTCACGAGGGCCGGCGAGACAGAGCGGCTGGCGACGGCGATCGAGGCGGTTTTCGCCCGCGGCGGCTGCGTCCTCATGCCGCTTTTCGCACTGGGAAAGACGCAGGAATTTCTCTCGCTCTTTCACGGGCTCCGCACGCGTGGCCGACTGCGCCGCGACTGCCCAATCTACATCGGCGGCCTCGGCGCGAAGCTCACCGAAGTGTATGCCAAGCTCGCCCGCAAGACCCCGCGCCTGCAGCCAAACCTCGATCTGCTCAACGACGTGGCCCCCTTTGTGGTCAGCGGAAAAAACATCGCCGAACTCCGCATGGGCCCGCGCCGCATCTTCGCGCTCAGCAGCGGCATGATGGTGGAAAAAACGCTTTCGAACGTATTCGCCCGGCAGTTCCTCAGCCGCCCGGAAAATGCGATCTTCTTTGTCGGCTACGCGGACCCCGAGTCGCCTGCCGGCAAGTTGCGCGCGATGGGCGCCGGCGGGAAAATCTCACTCGGCGCGGATCATCCCGAGGAGACGGTGCGCTGCGAGGTCGGCGCGTTCAATTTCAGCGCGCACGCCTCGCGGGAATCCATCCGCGCCTACGTGAAGCGCACAAAGCCGCGGAAGCTCATCTTCGTCCACGGCGATCCCGAATCCTGCGGATGGCTCGCCAACGCCGCACGCGAGGATCTGCCGGAAACCGAAGTGCTCTCGCCCGTCCCCGGAGTGCGGACTGAGCTTTAGAAGATCGTCTGAGAGCGGCGGCGATTGAGCGCCGCTTTCATTTCACGATATCGTCGGGCGTGAAGAGCTTCTTGTCCGGCCCGGCGGAGCGGATCTCCATGATCGATCCGGAGACCGGATGGAAAAAGTACGGCGTCCCGAAAAGGTCGAGCAGTTCGCCAGCGTTGTTCAGCGTGATGCTTTCGCTGGCCAAAAATTTTGCGCCGGTGGGATTTTTTCCGGCAAGTGCGCGGGTGATCTCCGGATTGCTGCCGACCGGATTTTCCCCGAAGGCCGCGCGAAATTTGCGGACGGTTCCCTGGATGCGCTGCACTTCGCTTTCGGGCGTCTTGCCGGAGGGAGGTGGCGCGAGGGACTCCGGCGGGAGCGGCCTTGCGGCCTGTTCGGCGCGGTATTCCTGCAGCGTGCTGAAGTGCGGCGCATCGGTGATTGGCCGTGGATTGATTCCGAGTGGCGGAGCCTTTGCGTTTGCTGGCGCGGACGGGGCGTCCCCTTTTTCCGGAACAACCTCGCGTGCGTCTGACGTTGCGGGTGTTGCCGCGATATCTTGGGAGGGTCGCGGCGAATGCGAACTTCGCCAGAAGGTGATCAGCAATACCACCAGCAGCAGGGCGCATGCGACGACGGCCGCGTTACGTTTGTTTGCCATTTGCCGAGAATGGCGAGGTCAGTTCATGAAGCCAAGGTCAGGCGTCGCGAAGCGGCCGAGGTTCGGGAACACCGTGAGCATGTCGCTCCCGGCGCTGAGGCTCGGGTTCACGCCGAACCATTTCGCCAGCGTCGCGCCGTACTCGTCCACGCTCGTGGTCGGGATCCAGCGGCCATAGCCGGTGTCGTCCGGACCATCCACGCTGAGCACCGGGAATCGCCCGTACACGTTGCCGCCCTTCACGTCGCCGCCCATCACGAGGTGGTGCCCGCCCCAGCCGTGATCGGAGCCCGCGCCATTCGTCGTGAAGGTCCGGCCGAAATCGGACGCGGTGAAACTGGTCACGGAATTCTGAACGCCGAGTTCCACCGTGGCATTGTAAAATGCGCTCATCGCGCCGCTCACGTCGGCGAGCAGTTGGGGCAGATCAGTGAGCTCGTGATCGTGCGTGTCGAAGCCGCCCGTGGAGACAAAATAAATCTGGCGCCGCATCCCGAGCGTCGAGCGGACGGAGATGAGCCGCGCGACCATTTGAAGCTGATCGGCGAGGTAGGAGTTCGCGGGGAACGGCGTGGTCAGCGGGGAGGCGGAAGCAAGCGCGTTGGTGACGAGATCGTTGTTGTCGATCGCACGTCGGGTGACTGCCCCGAAGGCGCGCTCGAAGAGATTCGTGTAGGGCAGATTCACGATGTTGTTGTATGCGACGTAGCTTGGGTCCGTCGCTCCGCTGAAGCCGGTGAGCCCGATGCTGCCGTACGTCGAGACGGCGTATTGCGAGACGACATTGCCGACCTCGAAGACATTGCTGCCCGAGACGGAGATGCTCATCGAGATGGCATTTGCATTGTTCAGCGTGTGGAGGAGGTCAGCCATGCGTCCGCCCCAGCCGGTGCGGTTCGGACTGCCGGGCAGCGAGGTCTGCCACTGCATCTGCTGATCCTCATGGGAGAAAAGCTGCGGCGGGAGCTGCACGGATCCGTTCAGATAAGTCGTGCGCGTGACCGGTGCCGCGAGCGATCCGACATTTGCCACGAGCGCGAGTTTCCCCTGGTTGTAGATGTCACGGAGCTGCGGGACGGAGGGATGAAGCGCGTAGTCGCGTCCGTCATTCACGAGGTCGTTGATCGGCAGGATGTTTGCCTGCGGGATCGCGAGGATGCCGCGGAGATTTGAATACGCCGAATAGCTCGCGGAGTCGCGCGGGATGAGCAGGTTCGCCGAGTCGTTGCCGCCGTAGAGGAAGACGCACACGAGCGCCTTGAAGTCGCCGGGCTGAATGCCGCCTGAGGGCGCTTGCGCCGCGGCATTGATGGCTCGCAGATTCCAGATGGTCGAGGCGATGCCAAGGTTGCCGACTGCGGCGCATGCGGCGCGCTGGAGAAATTTCCGGCGGGGGATGAGGGACGGGTTCATGGAGGTCTTCATTTTTGCACGCAAAATTCGGGCGACGTGGCGAGAAGCTGCACGGCGGTCTGCGCGCGGAGCAGGGGACTGCCCGCGGGCTGCGCCGTCACGGCATTGATGAGCTGTGTGCGGAGGCCCGTGGACATTTGTCCGGCGAGCATCAGCGTGTTCAGGCTGTCCACGAGCGCGGTGGGATTCGATGCGAGCGCGACCTGCAGAGTGAGATCGAGGCCGATCGAGGAAGGATACATCGAGGTTCTCGGAGCGGAGATCCGATCGCGGATGTTGTTCGACGAAGCGATCGCAGTCGTGTCCGTGGTGATCTGATATTCGGGACTGAGCAGGCCCGCGGTGGCGAGTTCGCCGGAGAGGCTGAAGAACGGCGAGAAGAAATTGAACACGCTCGGAGCATCGAGGAAGGCCTGGCCGAAATCAGGCGAGAGATTGTAAGAGGAGAGCTGGAACCGGTTGTTGTACGCGCGGGCATTGAATGCGCGATAGACGGTGGCCACGCGGACCATCGGCTCGCGCTGCTTGCCGAAGTTTGGATTGGTGAGCGAGGTCGCGCTGCGCGCCTCGTAGTCGAGCAGGATGGCTTTGATCACCGCCTTCATGTCGCCGCGCACGCCGCTGCCGTTGTTCGCAAATTTCTTCGCGACACGGTAAATGTATGCGGGGCTGGGATTGCTGGTGACGAGACGCTGGATGAGCGAGCGCGCGATGAACGGCCCGCAGTTCTGGTGGTTGAAAAGCGCGTCGTGCGCGTCCTTCAGATCCTGCTCGCCCGTCTGTCCCGGCGGGAGCACCAGCCCATCGAGAAGTCGCTTCGTCGCCGGGTCGTGGTGCGCGGGGACGAGCTTCATCGGCTGCCGCCAGTTCTCGTTGACGTAATCCCAATCCAGCCCGTCCTGCGCGAAGTTCCACCCCGTGAACACCGTCGAAAAACCGATCACCTCCGCCTGTCCATAAGTCGGGATCGGCTTCGCGCTGCCGTCGAGGACGATCGATCCGTCGGGGTTCAGCTTCACGAGTCCGATCGTGAAAAGCTGCATGACTTCGCGGCCGTAATTTTCGTTCGGGACGGTCCCCGTCACGGGGTTTGCCTTGTCGTTCTCAAGCATGTCCAGATAGACGCCCATCGCCGGCGAGAGCGTGACCGCTTCCAGCAGATCGCGGAAATTGCCGAAAGAATTTTGCAACAGCGTGTCTGCGTAGCCGCTCAACGCGTACGGCGTGGCGATGCCGCCATCCTGATCGGAGATTACCATCAGCTCGGAAAATGCAAACGCCACGCGTTGCCGGAGTTGATCGGGCGCGATCACCGCGGTTTTCCAAAACGCCTCCTGCGTGGTGTCGCGGCTGATGGGCTGGCCGCTCGAAACCACGTTGTCGATCACCGCCGAGTGAAAACTCACCGGCATCGCGAACTCCGCATCAATCCACGCGGCGTAGCCATCGCGCTGCACGATCGCAATGTCCGCTGCGGTCGGGCCGAAGGTCGCCTGCGTGAGAAAACGCGCCGCCTCGTTGGCCGTCGGAAGCGTCGTCGGCAGCGGCGGCGGATCGGCCGGCGGCGTGAAGCTCCCGGTCGCGGCGGCCCGTCCGATTTGGCCGCGCAGTTCGCCGGAGAGATTTGCCGCGGTGACCACGCTCGCGTACATGCTGCCCGACTTCAGAATGGAGACTGCGGAGGCGGGAATCTGCCACAGGTACGTTCCATCGGATTGCGGCGCGCTGGCAAAAAGGTTGATCAACACTGGCCCGGTCTGCCCGGTGTTCGCCGGTCCGCGGAGATTCAGCGCGGTGGCCGCGCCGCTGAGGCCGCTGGTGTCCACGCTCACGACGGCCAGACTTTCATCCCACGACAGGCGCAGCGACACGATGCCCGATGCGGAATTTGTCACGCCGGATTCCACGCTCAACGGAGCGAAAAAGAGCGTCGTCAGACCGGGCGGATTGTAAGGCGCGGTGTATGCGGTGAGGACACTGCCGGGCACGACTTCCGAAGGCTGCGTTCCCGTTTGCCCGGGCTTGAGCCAGCCGACGGCGAGATGATCGCCATAGCCATACTCGCGCACGCGCGCCTCGAAATAATAGCGCTGCCCCGCCGTCAGCGCGATCAGCCCGGACTTTTGCGAGGGATACTTGTTCCACTCCTGGTAGTTCGTCCACTCGTACGAATAGCAGCGGCGCACGAGATTCGCCGGCTGATCGTTCGTCGAGAGGGAGAAGTCCGAGGCATCATCCGCAGCGACCCAGAACGTGTAGTTTCCAGTCGTGGGCGGAGTGATGTAGCCGCGAATGCGCCCACCGTAGTATTCGCCCACATCCGTTCCGGTATCGAGCGAGGTCAGCATCCGCAGCCTCGCTGCCGGGGTGGTGAAAGGCACATCGTCGAGCCCCATGTAGCCATCGTAAACGTCCCATATTTCCTCCACCACCTGCCCGGCGACGGGCAGCGGCGACAGCACCGCAGTCGCACTCGCAGGACTGCCGACGCCGTATGCAGCGCCTGGAGAAATGGTCGCGATCACCGTCTTCTGAGTCGTGATGGTCGCACCCGGCTTGATGGTCACCACGACGTCCGCGACATTGCCTCCGAGCGGGAAACTCACCGAACCGCTCAGTGCGGTGTAGTCGGTGTTTGCCACCGCGGTTCCGCTCACGGAGTAGGGCACGGTGATGGGATTGAGATTTCCGGCGCGGGTGAAGCGCAGCGTCGCCGTGTCGCCAAATGCCTTGCTGGCGTTGGCATCGGTAGCCGCGACGGTGATCGTGTTCGTCGCGGCGAGCATGTTGACGATCACCTGCTTGTCGCCGAGGCCGGTGTTGAAAGTGTCCGGCCGGAACGGATCGAATCCAAGCTGCCGCTCCTCCCAGTCGTTCACCCCGTCGCCGTCGGAATCAAAATCCGTCACCACGAGGCGGAAGTATTGTTTGACGGCGGAGCCCACGCCGAAAGCAACCGTCATGTCGCTGCCGTCGCTGAGCATCACCGACCCGAGATTTGACCAAGACGCAGCGTTCGCCAGCGTGTCGGATGTCTGCACGCGATACGCTTTTCCTGCCACCGACTTCCAGGTCAGTGTGACCGCCCCGTTTTGCATCAGCACGGCGGGAGTGGGCGGATGCGAATTGGCATCCTGCGGGTTCGTGCCGGCGACGGCTTCCTGATAGTTCAGCGCGCCGTCGGAGTCTGCGTCGTCGTTCGCGTTCAGCCCGGAGACGCCGAACTTTAGTTCCCAGATGTCGCTGAGCCCGTTTCCATTTTCATCGAGGAAAGCCGCGCGCGCGGTGCCGTTCATCGCCAGCGCTGCGGCAATGAGCAAAACCACCACCCGCGCAAGCCGGCGGATGCGTGCGCCGGATACCACAGAGCGGGGCATTTTTTCTGGCCGCCGCGGGAAACCGCCGGTGACCACGATGGAGTCACGAAGAGGGTGCGGGGAGGTGCAGCCGGGAGCCTTCATGCGCGCACCCTTGGCCAAGGGTGCGGGATGTCAACGGCCACTGCGCCGCGAATGTCCTGCGTCACCGAAAATTAATGAACGCCGGATTTATCGTCCGCATCGTGGTGCCGCTGCTCCGTCATCCGCATCGCGACAAAATACAGCACACACACCAGCACGATGCCGATGATGATCCAAATCGCATCGTGCTTCACCGCGTGAATCAGGCTGCCGAGATCCACGCCGATGCCCGATTGGAGCGCCGCGAGTTCGCGAGCGTCGAGCTTTGCGCCCACGCGTCCGCCGAGCCACGCGAGGATTCCACACCAGATCGCAGAGCCGAAAATCGTCAGTGCGCTGAAGCGCGCGAAATTCATTTTGATGATTCCCGCGGGGATGGAAATGAGGTGCCGGATGACGGGCAGCAGCCGCGCGAAGAAAATCCCGCCTGTCTCGTAGTGGTGCATGAAGCGCTCGGCGCGGGCGACTTTCTTCGGCGGAAGGAAGACATAATCGCCGTAGCGCGCAATGAATGGGCGACCGAGGTAGCGCGCGACGAGGTAGGTGATCGCCGACCCGAGCCACGATCCGAACGTCCCTGCGAGCACCACGCCCGTGAGCGTCATGTTCCCGCCGTGCGCCGCGAGGATCGCCGCGGGAGGGATGACGACTTCGCTCGGCACGGGGAAAATCGAACTCTCCATCGCCATCAGGATGATGACGCCGACATAGCCCCAGTCGTGGACCCAGTGAAACCAGACTTCGATGAGATGCTGCAACATTGTGCATCGGTCTAGCAGGCCAGCCGATCCCGGCAAGCGGCATCGCTCTGCACAAGGAATCGACAGAGCGCGTGCGCTCGTCTTGTCTCCGCCGAAATCCATGAATTTCCCCCGCCTCCTTCTTGCCTCGCTTTGCATCTTCAGTGCCGTCGCACACGCCGCGGATCGCAAGCCGAACATCATCTTCATCCTCGCGGACGATCTCGGCTACGGCGATGTCGGCGCATTCGGGCAGAAAAAGATCCGCACGCCGAACATCGATCGCCTGGCCGCCGAGGGCATGAAGCTCACGCAGCATTACGCGGGCAACAACGTCTGCGCGCCGTCGCGATGCGTGCTCATGACGGGCAAGCATCCCGGTCACGCCTTCATCCGCGACAACCGGCAGGCGAAGGCATTCGATCCGAAGTGGGACGAGGGCCAGACGCCCGTGCCCGAGGGTGAACTCACCTTCCCGCTCACGCTGAAAAAACTCGGCTACAAGCTCGGTGGTTTCGGCAAGTGGGGCCTCGGCCCGGTGGGCTCCTCAGGCGATCCGCTGAAGCAGGGCTTCGATCGTTTCTTCGGTTACAACTGCCAGGGCGTCGCGCACAACTACTACCCCACGCACCTCTGGGACAACGACAAGCCGCGTGCGCTCGACAACCCCAAATTCTCCGCGCACCAGAAGCTCGCCGAGGATGCCGATGTGAATTCCTCCGAGGTTTACGCGAAATTTTCCGGCAACGAGTATGCTCCCGACCTCATCAGCGCCGAGGCACTGGAGTTCATTCAGGAAAACAGGGAGCGTCCGTTCTTCCTGTATTTCCCGACGACCGTGCCGCACCTCGCGTTGCAGGTGCCGGAGGATTCGCTTGCGGAATATGCCGGAAAATTCCCGGAGGAACCGTACAAGGGCGACCGCGGCTATCTGCCGCACCGTGCACCGCGCGCCGCGTACGCCGCGATGGTCACGCGCATGGATCGCGAAGTCGGACGCATCGCGGAACTCGTGAAGGAACTCGGCCTCGACGACCATACGATCTTCGTTTTCACCAGCGACAACGGCCCGCTCTACGACAAACTCGGGGGCACCGACGCGGAATTCTTCGAGAGCGCCGGCCCGCTGAATGGGCGCAAGGGTTCGATGTTCGAGGGCGGCATTCGCGAGGCGACCATCGTGCGTTGGAAGGGGCATGTCGCCGAGGGCACGACGAGCGATCGCGTGAGCGGTTTCGAGGACTGGATGCCGACGCTGCTCGATTTCGCCGGCGAAAAAGCGGCGACGCCCGCGGGCATTGACGGCATCAGCATGGCCCCCACGCTGCTCGGCAAGCAGCAGGACGAGCGGCCATTCCTGTATCGTGAATCCCCCGGCTACGGCGGCCAGGCATGCATCCGCGTCGGTTCGTGGAAGGTGATCCGCGAGAAGCTCAATCCCGGCCCCAAGGCGAAGCTGAAGCCGCGCGACGTGCAGCTCTTCGATCTCGCGAACGACATCGGTGAAAACAATGACGTGGCCGAGCAGCATCCCGACATCGTGGAAAAGCTCACCAAACTCATGAAGGAGCAGCACGTGAAGTCCGACCTCTTCCCCATCCGCGCCCTCGACGCGCAGTGAGCGGAGCGCCCGGATGGAGCGCCATCCGTCCCGGTGGCCACGATAAAACGCCGAAGGCCCAATCTTTTCCCCACGCTTGCGTAAGGAAAAAGTGACGCTGCGCGTGGAGCTACGTGGCCGGCGGGGACGCGCGGCGCTCCTTCCACGCACTGCTCCAGCGCCAGTCCTCGGGCTTCGGGCACAGCCCCGCTTTCACCGGATTTCGTTCGATGTAGTTCCTCGCAAACTGCAAGTGTTCTCCGTCGCGGATGTACCGGTCGTGATACTCGCGCTGCCAGACCTTGCCCTCCCGCCCGAGCACCCGGTTCGCCTCGTGTGCGCTGAAGCTTTTCCATGAATGCACGACATCGGCGAGCGGGTGGGCCTCGTGCATTTCCGCGAGGACGTGGACGTGGTTCGGCATCACGGCCCACGTGAGGAGGCGATAGCGGCCGCCGTCGAAATGCAGCAGTGTGTCCTCGACGATTTGTGCGATGCGCGGATCGCGCAGCAAGCATTCGCCGTGGCCGGCGTCGAGGTAGTCGGCGATCCGGCGCTGGAACTCGGCCTTCTGCTCGCCTTCGGGGAGATGCGCAAGTTCGCCGCGCCACGCGGCGAGCACCTCGGCGGGCATCGAGTCGGCGAGTCGGAAAGTGATGCCCTGCACCAGCCCCGGCCTGTCGAAGTGCGGCAGGTAGTCGCGTGAATACCACCCGAGGTGATCGCTCATGTTGAATGTGTGAAACGAAGGATCGCACGGCGCAAGCGTGGAGCGTGCGAATGGAGCGCGCATGGAGCGCCATCCGTCCCGGTGGCCACGATGACACCACGCGCAGCGTCACTTCTTCTCCTCACGCAAGCGTCGAAGAAGAAGATGGGCCTTCGGCGGAGCGACGTGGCCACCGGGACGGATGGCGCTCCTCTTGGGCGCTCCTCGCGCGCCTTGCCACTTGTCGCTTGGACGCTAAGTTGCGCGTCCATTTTTATGTCCGACGAACGCAAATCCCTCGAACAACGCAACCAGATGACCGACATCGAACGGCTCCGCCACTCGGCGGCGCATGTGCTCGCCACGGCCATTCTCCGCATCTGGCCGGAGGCGCAGTTTGCCGCGGGGCCGCCGGTGGAGAATGGGTTTTATTACGACGTGGATTTGCCGCACCGCATCTCGCCGGAGGATTTCGCGCGCATCGAGGAGGAGATGAAAAAGGAGATCAAGGCGAACAATGTCTTCGAGCGCACGGCGGTGTCGCGCGCGGAGGCGCTGGCGCTGGCGGAGAGCGGGCGGCTCGGCGGGCTGGGCGAGCGGCCGGGGAATCCGAGCAAATTCAAGGCCGGCAATCTCGCGGACATCCCGGAGGGCGAGGAGATTTCGCTTTTCCGCAATGGCGATTTCCTCGACCTGTGCGCGGGGCCGCACGTCATGCGCACGGGGAACATTGGCGCGTTCAAGGTCACGCACGTCGCGAGCGCCTACTACAAGGGCGACGAGAAGAACCCGCAGCTCCAGCGCATCTACGGCACGGCGTTTAAGAACAAGACGCAGATGGACGAGTATTTCACGATGCTCGAGGAGGCTAAGAAGCGCGACCATCGCAGGCTCGGCAAGGAGCTGGAGCTTTTCACGTTCGACGACGACGTGGGCCCCGGCCTCCCGCTCTGGCTGCCGCGCGGCACGGTGCTCATCGAGGAGTTGGAAAAACTCGCGAAGG
>JBDSAR010000674.1:0-7124 GCA_039922035.1 Chthoniobacteraceae bacterium | reverse complement strand
TGCCAAACGGGATTGCCATGAGCAGCGGTTCCTCCTCGCCACTGCCACCCATTTCCTTCGGCGACATCGCGCTTGCAAGGATCGTCACGTCCTTTGCCGGGCCGCGCAGGCTGTTGTAAAGTTCGTCCTGCCGGTGCATGAATGCAGCGGGAAGACCATTCATAATCGGGTGTTCCGCAGCACGGTTGTTCAGCACGAATTCATGCTGCCTGCCGTGGCTGCCACCGCGGCCTGCGCTCGTATCCATCGTCCACTTGCCCTCGCGCAAGCGAAGATACGGGCCGCTCTTTTCATTCCGCCCGCCCCAGCCGCCGACTCCGATCATTTCATTGTAGGCCGGCCATTCGGGAAATGAATTGTCCGCCGCGTGGACGGAAACAAAACCGCCGCCGCCGCTCACGTACTTTTCAAACGCCTCCTTCGTCGCCGCGGACCACGGCTCGCCGTTGTAGTTCGAGACGACGACGGCGTAATCGGAAAACTTCGGCGACCACGTCTCGATCCCCTTCCCTTTTTCGGGCGAGGTGGACACATCCACACTGAAGATGCCCGGCTCCTCAAGGATCTGCCTGAGAACAGGCGTGGTCATCTTCCACTGGTGGTTGTTCTGGCCGTCCACGATGAGAACTTTGATTTTGTCCGCCGCGGAAACGGAGACGATGAGTGAGAAGGATGCGAGGAGGAATGCTTTCATGCGGGGCGGAAGCTGACGGCTGCGTGTGTGCATGGCAAGCGCGGGAGAAAATCGCGCCCGATTCATTGCCCGGCGCGTTGTTCCTGTTAGCATCGGCATACTATGGCATTCGGCTCATTCCGCGATTTCGTGAACGCACTCGACACGGCAGGAGAACTCAGACGCATCGCGCAGCCCGTCGCGACCGAACTGGAAATCACCGAACTCGCCGACCGCGAGATGAAATCGCCCGGTGGCGGCAAGGCGTTGCTTTTCGAAAAGCCGACGATCAACGGCGTGGTGTCGCCATTCCCCGTGGCGATCAACACGATGGGCTCACACAAGCGCATGGCGATGAGCATGGGTGCAAATTCCGTGGATGAAGTCGCTGCGGAACTCGGCGCGCTCATGAAGGCAAAGCCGCCCACGACATTCCGCCAGACGCTGAAGCTGCTCAGGCAGGCGCTCGAACTCCGCCACGCGCGGCCGAAAATCGTGAGTGGCGGGCCATGCAAGGAAGTCGTGCATCAGTATGAAGTGCCAAGTGCGAAGACTGAAGGATGGCCCCAGGCGCCCGACGTCACCGATCCTTCATCCTTCGTCCTTCATCCTTCGACCCTGCTGAATCTCCCCATCCTCAAATGCTGGCCGCTCGACGGCGGTCGTTTCATCACGCTGCCGTGCGTCGTCACGCGTGACCCGGACACCGGCGAGCGCAATCTCGGGATGTATCGCATCCAGATTTACGACGAGAAAACCACCGGCATGCACTGGCAACTTCAGAAGGTCGCTGCACGTCACGGACGCCGCTACTACGAGCGTGGCGAGCGGATGCCTGTCGCGATTTTCCTCGGCGGCGATCCGATGTTTCCTTTCGCCGCGACCGCACCGCTGCCGGATGGCCTCGATGAATTCCTCCTCGCGGGATACCTCCGCAAAAAATCCATCGAACTCGTGAAGTGCGAGACAAACGACCTCGAAGTCCCCGCGAATGCCGACTTCGTGATCGAAGGTTACATCGATCCCACCGAACCGCTCCGCGACGAAGGCCCCTTCGGCGATCACACCGGCTACTATACATTGCCAGAGCCGTATCCCGTCTTCCACATCACGGCAATCACGCATCGCAAGGACGCGATCTATCCGGCGACCATCGTCGGCATTCCGCCGATGGAAGATTTCTACATCGGCGGCGCGTCGGTGAAACTTTTCCTGCCGATCTTCAAAATGAATTTTCCGGAGATCGTGGACATCGCGCTGCCGGCGGAAGGCGTGTTTCACAATCTCGTCTTCGTGAGCATCAGGAAGACCTACCCGATGCAGGCATACAAGATCATGCACGGCCTCTGGGGCATGGGGCAGATGATGTTCAGCAAATACATCGTGGTCGTGGATGCGGACGTGGACGTCCATAACACCAGCGACGTCCTCTTCCGCCTCTGCGCCAACACCGACCCGCAGCGCGACAGCATCTTCACCAAAGGCCCGTCCGACGTGCTCGACCACGCGACAAGCGAAATGGCCATCGGCAGCAAGCTTGGTCTCGACGCGACGAAGAAACTGCCGGGCGAAGGTTTCAAGCGAACGTGGCCGCCGCTGATCAAGATGGATGCCGAGGTGAAGGCAAGGGCCGACGCAATTTTCGGAATATGCCGCTAAGATTGTGTACCGACCCAGTTTTCAGTCGTGAAAAACGCTGTTTTTAACGCAGGGTCGCGGAGGGAATGAGAGTGAGAAACCGGCGGATTTCGCCGATTACCTCTACGAAGCTCTCATCCACCGTCTCGACCGGAGTCCTCTCCACGCCTCGATAAATGCATGCCGTTTTCACCCCCTTTTGGGGGACGAAAACAACCAGAAAAGGCTTGTCAATTCGGAATCAAAGCAGCAAAAAAGCAAAATTCCATGGACCCTACCCCCAGCGAAGTTCAAAGCGGTAAGGCAGCCGAAGCAGGCTACACTGGAGGGCTTGCTTCGCCGGAAATTCAATGCGAGCCAGTCCAATTTTCAAATAGAAGTGTCCGTCTCATTGTTTCATCCATATCCGGGAGTTCATTATGCCAGCACTAACTCAACAAATTGGGAACATCGGTAAATCCAGCTTCCTTTGGCGCTCATTTCAACCGAGCGGGACGGTGCTGCCGGAGGACAAAGTCCTGGTTCCGACTGGCTTCGCCGCCATCTCGGGAGCGAGCGGAACCTCGGGGAGCGGCAATCTCGACCTCAGTAAAGTGAAAGCTTTTTTCACCGGCTCGCTGCTGCCGGTCGAGGACATCAAGGCAATCCGGCTTCGCGCCACGGTAATGGGCGAAGCCATCGCCGAAAGCGATGTGAAAAAGGCGTTCAATGCCTACTGTGACCAGATTGCCAAGAAGAAGGTGGTCTATCATTACAATGCGGATGACTCACCATTCGACGTGAACTTCAAGGGTAACAGCAATTGCCAGGGGCGGGCCAAGGGGTTTCTTCAGCTCATGGCAATTCTTGGTGTCTCGAAGGAGGCTCTCAACTATTGCAAGATCGGCGGTGGCCCCAGTGACGGGGATAAGAAAATCTGCCAGAAGGGCGATGATGATATCAACACTGGGAACATATACCAACTTGACCGCGTCGAGGTGCCCGCGCCGAATGCAGTCCGAATCGAATTGCAGTCCGGGAAGCCGGTTGTCGTCCGGACTCCGCGCGAACCATTCGCCAATCACTACGCGACTTTTCTTGAAGTTTCCGGCCTCGGCTTGAAATACTGGGATCCGCTCGAAAGAGTGGCTTACCAGAACGGCTTTCCGGATTATTTCACATCCTATGCCAGCGATGGACCGCTCACTGTCGGGCTGAAGGATTGGAGCGTCGAATGCCTCGTCAATCCCGATAATACAAAGGAACGGATCTATCTCTTGCCGCCGGCTTCCCAATTCCGTTCTGTGGTGCTCAAGACTGGCTTTGGGACCAAAGGAACGGTCGGTTCCAGTGCGTTTTATAACCAGACCGCATTCAAAGACGTGGAAAGCTCTCTCAGGGAAATGACTGAAGGCACAGAGCCTCAGATCGCGATGATTGTTGACGAGAGCGACTGGGGCGGCAAGACGGGAAACCATCCTCCTGTGGTGCTTGCCATGTTTCCCAATCTTAAATGAGCGGGCGCATTTCGCTGAGTTGGTGTTCGCACCCATCGTGGATTCGGAAGGCAGCCGAACCGGCAGGTCGCTTGGTAGCAGAAGAGACGAACAGGCTAATAGTAAAATAGACCTGCCGCAAACAGAGTCTCGCGAGCTGAAACTCTTGGCCGTATTGCACTTCCTGCGGGTTAAACGGTCTTTAATCCGGCCTATCCGTTCCGATATTCATGAAATTGGTCTATCATCGCAGCCAGCTCGTCATCGCGACGCATTCGCCCCTCCTCCTCGCAGATTCTCACGAGCGGATGTATGAATTCAGCACCGACTGAATCCGCGAGATCGCATACACGGAGACCGAGCATTTTAATATCACGCGCGACTTCCTGAACCGGCACGAGAAGATGCTGGAGACATTGCTGGGCGAGGAGGAAAATGCCCCTCTCAAGCGGGAGCGGTATCTGCATTGCTAAAGTTCACGGAAGCGTGCGTCCGCGGAGTGCGTGCTTTTTTCTCGCCTCTCCGCGTGGGGCCGCCATTACTCCGCGAGCCCGGGCCGAGCTATGACGGGTTCCGGCCCGGTGGGGCAAATTCCAAATCCGAAAAACGCTGTGAAAACCGCCACACACAAGAAGCCCTGGTACCGCTCGGGCACCGTCCTCATCGTCATCGCGCTGATCCTCGGCGTAGTGCTGGGCGGGTTCTTTCCACAGGATCAACACCCGCAGGCGTATGAATTCTTCCGGTTTCTCTCGAAGGCGTTCATCGCGCTGATCAAGGGGCTCATCGCCCCGCTGCTCATCTCGACGATCATCGTGGGCATCGCGCAGACCGGAGACCTGAAGTCGGTCGGGCGCATGGGCGGCAAGGCGCTGCTCTACTTTGAAGTCGTGACGACCATCGCGCTGTTCCTCGGGCTCGGCGTGGCGAATATCATGCGACCCGGCGACAGTCTGCCGCTGGAGGTCGGCGCGCACACGGACATCGCGGCGCAAAAGCAGGCGTCCGGTTGGGATCTGCTGCTGCACCTTTTCCCGTCGAACCTCGTGAAGCACATCGCCGAGGGGGACATCCTGCCGGTGGTCGTGTTTTCGGCGCTATTCGGAATCGCGCTCACGCGCATCGGCAAGCGCGGGGAGCCGCTGCTGTCGTTCTTTGAGAATGTGTCGCAGGTGATGTTCAAATACACGGACATCGTGATGCGCCTGACGCCGCTCGGCGTCTTCGGTGCGATGGCCTACAATGTGAGCCACATGGCCGCGGGCCACGAGGCAAACGGTGTGATGATGCAGGGCTGGCCGGCCGTGTTCTTTCTGCTCAAGCAATACGCGCGGCTGGTCGGCAGCCTCTACCTCGCACTGGTGCTGATGTTCTGCCTCGTGTTCGTGCCCATCATGTGGATCGTCGGCGTGCAAGTGCGCCGTTTTTTGAAAATGGTGCGCGAGCCGGCGCTGACGGCGTTCACGACCGCATCGTCCGAGGCCGCGCTGCCGCGGCTGCTGGAAGTGCTGGTGGAATTCGGCGTGCCTCGCCGCGTCGCGAGCTTCGTGGTGCCGACGGGTTACTCTTTCAACCTCGACGGCTCGACGCTCTACCTTGTGCTCGCGAGCCTCACCATCGCGCAGGCGGCGAAAATCGAGATGTCGTTCACCCAGCAAATCGTGATGGTGCTGACTTTCATGCTCACCTCGAAAGGCGTGGCCGGTGTCCCGCGCGCGACGCTCATCATCATCGCGGGCACATGCGCGAGCTTCGGCCTGCCGGGCGAGGCGGGGGTGGCGATGCTCCTCGCGGTGGATGAGGTCATGGACATGGCTCGCACGACGATCAACGTCATGGGCAATGCGCTCGCCTCGATCGTGATTGCGAAATGGGAAGGCGTGCTCGGCACCGGGCCGTCGAGGGAAGACAAAGCGATCGTGCCCGCCGAGCAGGCCTGAGTGTGCGCTAAACACCGCCTGAATTCCAGAGCCTGCCGTGTGCTCTTCCCGGCTCATGCGCGCGGGGGGCCAACGTTCCGGATGAAGCCGGGCTTATCGCGACCTGTTATCAGTGCAATGCCGAGCGTCTATTTTCGTTATCCGTCCGTATCGGCTTCGTTGGCAATTATCCATCACGCAACCGCAAACCCATGAACAACGAATACGATGCGATTCTCATTGGCGGCGGACCTGCCGGCTCCAGCGCTGCGGCGATTCTCGCGGAATATGGACACCGCGTCCTCATTCTCGAACGTGACAGGTTTCCCCGCTACAAGGTGGGCGAGTCGCTGATTCCTTTCACCTTCGGCCCGCTGGAGCGCATCGGGATGATCCCGAAGATGAAGGCGTCGCACTTTGTAAAAAAGTACAGCGTGTCCTTTGTCCAGCCGGACGGGAAACGCTCGCAGCCGTTCTATTTCTTCAACCGCTACGACCGCGAGACCCTCGCGCAGACGTGGCAGGTGCTGCGCTCGGAATTCGACCAGATGCTCCTCGACAATGCGCGTGAGAAAGGCGCGGAAGTGTGCGAGGAGACGACCGTAAAACGCCTGCTCATGGATGGCGACCGCGTGGTCGGCGTCGAAGCCACGGATCGCACCACAGGCCGCACCTACGAGGTGCATGCGCCGATCACGCTCGATTGCTCAGGCAAGGAGGCATTCGCCCCGAACCGACTCGGCTGGCGCTTCCCCGATCCGCAACTGAACAAGATCGCGGTGTGGACGTATTTCAAAGGCTCGAAGCGCGAGCCGGGCATTGACGAAGGCCAGACGACCGTGGCGATGATTCCGGACAAGGGCTGGTTCTGGCACATCCCGCAGCATGGCGACATGGTGAGCGTGGGCGTGGTCGCGGACGGGAAATATCTCACGCGCGGCGGAGTGAAGGACCCGCGCGAGATTTTTCACCGCGAGGTGGTGGAAAACCAATGGATCAAGGAGCACCTCAGCGTCGGCGAATCCACGGGCGAGTATTTCATCACGAGCGAATACACCCGTTATTCGCGATACTGCGCCTCACCCGGGCTGCTGCTGCTCGGCGATGCGTTTGCATTTCTCGATCCGGTCTTCAGCAGCGGCGTCCTGCTCGCGCTGAAATGCGGGCACCTTGCCGGCGAGGCCGTGCATGAGGGACTCGTGAGTGGCGATCTCTCGCCGGCGCACTTCGGGCCTTACGGCCAGGCCATCCACGATGGCATCGAGAATATGCGCAAGCTGGTCTATGCGTTCTACGATCCGAAGTTTTCCTTCCGCGACGTCGTGATGCGCCACCCCGAGGCCGCCGATCAAATCACCGACTGCCTCTCCGGCGACGTGAGCAAGGACTACTCGCAGCTTTGGGACTGGATTCGCGAGT
>JBDSAR010000673.1:0-2268 GCA_039922035.1 Chthoniobacteraceae bacterium | reverse complement strand
ACGGCTCCATCAAATTCGGAGGGGAGATGACCTTTGCCGGTCATCTGACCGGTGGGAACATCAAGGGGCCGATCCTCACGGTGGCGCCGGAGGCGGACATCACCGGCAACATTGAAAGCGATACGTGTACCATCGGGGCGAGCGTGAAGGGAAATGTGGTGGTGACCGGGAAGTGTGATCTGAAGGCTTCGGCTGTGCTGATCGGCGACCTGACGACGAGCCGGTTGGTGATGGCGGAAGGTGCGACTTTTGTCGGCAAGGCAAACATCACGCCGGGCAAGAGCAATCCTCCCGCTGGCGGCACGAAACCCGCGTAGCAACTCCGCAGCCGCCGACGGTAGGAGGGGGCTACGGGGAAAGGCTTGGCCGTTTTACAAGGAGCAGGGGCGCCCTCGCCCCATGGTGCCTCTCGGGGCGGGGGTGCCCCGGCTCCTCGGACGGCCGCTGGAGAAGCGGACCATCGCTCAGGGAACGGGCCTGTTTGCGGAAGTGCCGTTTGCCGTCGGCCCTGGAATCGGCCACACTGCGCGCTGATGCCGGAAATCGTCCTCACCACGCTGAATGCAAAATACATTCACGCCTCATTCGGGCTCCGCTATCTCATGGCGAATCTCGGGGTGCTGGCGGCGCGTGCGGGCATGGCGGAGTTTCACATCAATCAGACGCCGCTGGAAATCACCGAGGCGATCCTCGCGAAGGAGCCGCGCATCGTGGGGTTCGGCGTGTATATCTGGAATGTGGAGCAGACGACGGAAGTGGTGGGGCTGCTAAAGCGCCTCCGCCCGGAACTGATCGTCATCCTCGGCGGGCCGGAGGTTTCGCACGAGACGGACGGGCAGGAAATTGTCGCGCTGGCCGATCATGTGATCACGGGGGAGGCGGATGTGAAGTTTGCGGAAGTGTGTGCGGCGCTGCTCGACGCTGCGCCGCAGCCGAAGGTAATCGCGGCCGAGTTGCCGCAACTCGATCGTCTCGCGTCGCCGTACGATTTTTACACGGATGAAGATCTCGCGCATCGCGTGGTGTATGTGGAAGCGTCGCGCGGATGTCCGTTCACGTGTGAGTTCTGCCTCTCGTCGCTTGATGTGCCGGTGCGCGCATTTCCGCTCGATGCATTCCTCGCGGCGATGGAGCGGCTGCTTGATCGCGGCGCGACACAGTTCAAGTTTGTGGACCGCACGTTCAATCTCCACCTGCCGACGAGCATGGGAATTCTCCAGTTCTTCCTCGACCGCTGGCGCGACGGGCTCTTCCTGCACTTTGAGATGATCCCCGACCGGCTGCCGGAACAGCTCCGCGCGCTGATCCGGAAATTTCCGCCGGGCGCGGTGCAGTTCGAGGTCGGCATCCAGACGTTCGACGATGCGGTCTCGAAGAATATCAGCCGGCGGCAGAATCTCGAACGGCTCGGGGACAACCTGCGTTTTCTCCGCGAGGAGACGGGCGTGCATGTGCATGCGGATCTCATCGTTGGACTGCCGGGCGAGGGGATGGAGAGCTTTGGGCGGGGTTTTGATCGCCTCGTGCGGCTCGGCCCGCAGGAGATTCAGGTCGGCATCCTGAAGCGTCTGCGCGGAACGCCGATCGTGCGGCACGACGCGGAGTATCGGATGAAATACGCGCCGCATCCGCCGTACGAAATCCTCGAGACGCGCGACATGGATTTCCTCACGATGCAGCGCATGCGCCGCTTTGCGCGCTACTGGGACATCGTCGCAAATAGCGGGAATTTTTCCGACACGCTCGCGCTGTTGTGGCGCGATGACGCGTCGCCGTTCGGTCAATTCCTCCGGTTCAGTGACTGGCTCCACACGACACTGCGCCGCACGCATCAGATCGCGCTGCAGTCTGTGGCGCAGGGTCTGTTCGATTTCCTCACGGAAAATGGCGCGGATCGCGCGACAGTGGCTGGCGTGCTGGAGACGGACTGGCGGCGCACACCGGGCCGCGAAGCGCTGTCGCTGCGCGGAGTGCCCGCCGCTCCCGCACCGCTGAAGCCCGCCGCCATCCGCGCCGCCCGGCGCCAGGCACGCCACACGCAGTTGCACTGAGGCGCGCGCGGGCGTCTTCAGGTTGGACTTGGCGAAAGTTGCTCCGTAGGAAACGCGCCATCGTTTGCGTGACCGTGCGCAGTACGCTCCTCAAACACATGAACCTCCTCACAACCATCCGCAACCGCTTCCACCCCCTTTGGAGGATTCGACGCAAGCAGTGGCTCTTTAATTTTTTTCACCGTCTGAATTTCGCGGTCTGGGCGCGCTGCCGTTC
>JBDSAR010000672.1:0-4281 GCA_039922035.1 Chthoniobacteraceae bacterium | reverse complement strand
TGATGATCTCTTCGGGTGTGTGTCGTTTGCGTTTCACGGTGAGAGTTTGGCGGCGCTCGCCCGCCGCTCATCTCTCATAGCGCCTGGATCAAATTTTGGGGAGCAAGCCAAGTTGCCCTTCTTCCTTATCGCAGAAGGCCGGAATACAATGGACTGGTTCTCGGCCGACGCCTCCAAACCCGAAGGACCAAGAAGCTATGAACCTCCCATGGTGCCGACCTGCGCTCCAAACCAGAGGTGAGGCAGGCATCGCCTGAAAAAAACGCAGCAGCAGGATGACGCCTGAAGACTCAATCGTCAAACCGTCTTCCCCCAGTTTGGGAAACACCAAGTTTCACTTTCGGCAGACAGCGTTGCCCAAAAGAGAATTCTGGTAATTATTGCTGATGCTTCCTTTGCCGTTTGGGTTGGCACACTCCAAGCTCAGTTATCATGGTAATTCTGATATTTATAGCCATGAAAACCACGCTCCTTTCTGTTGCATTCCTCCTCGCCGCAAAATTCGCTTCATTCGCGGCATTCGACACTGGCACTTTGGCGGACTACACCCCCTACGACCGGTACATGCGCCCCGTACATTCCGTGCTCTCCCGTCTCGGCCAGCAAAAGCCAAGCATGGATCAGGTGAAGAAACTCATGGTTCAGGGACGGAATTTTCACTATCGCATGGAAAACCCGTATGTTGCGGCGATGCCGGAGACGACGGCTGCGAAACGCTCCGGAGATTGCAAAGACAAGGCGCTGTGGCTCTGCAGTCAACTCGGAGACAGCGACGTGCGCTTCGTCATCGGCAAGACCGAACCAGGTGTGCGCATCAGTCACGCATGGGTGATGTGGCGCAATGAAGGCCGCTGGTGGCTACTGGATTGCACGCTGCGGAGCACGCCCGTCGCGGCGGATACCCTTCCGGAAAACCGTTACATCCCCCTTTACAGTTTCAGTAAAGTCAGCACCTACCGGCATGCCGCAACGCAGGTGGGCATCGCCCTGGTCGCCAGCAAGAGGAAATCGCCGGTGGCCTCGAATGGTCGCGGCAGCTAGAATTCGGCAATTTGGTTGAGCTACTGAACCCCTCGGGTCGCAAGATCCGAGGGGTTTCAGCTTTTTCAGGATGGTTGCCGATTACCTCGCGGACTAAACATAATTTTGAAGCAAAGCAACTGAAACAGAGTTCTTTGAATCACTATTATAAGCAACCATTATCGCGGGACACTTATCACTCTCGTATATTCTAGCTAAATTACGCATTTGGGAATTCCGCCGACTGCCGTCCCCTGGTATTTTCGAGCCACCCCCCCTCACTTCATTTCCACATCCACGACGGCGATGGTGATATTGTCGCGACCGCCTGCTTCCATGGCCGCGGAGAAAAGCGATTGAACGGCGGCGACGGGTCTCAACTGTGGGATTGCATGGGACTCGATTTCTTTCACCGCGAGCATGTCCGTCAGTCCGTCCGTGCAGAGCAGGAAGCGCGCGGCCTTTTTCACCGGGAGCGGGTAGAAATGGGGATCGAGCCGGTGGTATTCGACGGAACCGCCGACGCTCTGCGTGAGTGCGTGCATGTAGTGAGAGCGCACACCTTCGCTCTCCCCGAGCAATCCTTCAGTGATGAGCATTTGCTCGACGGAATCATCGCGGGTGACCTGCGTAAGCCGCCCGCCTTGCTGGTGGTAGAGCCGGGCATCCCCGACGTTGAATCCAAACAGTCCATCCGGCCCCGAAACAAGGCCGATCACCGCGGTGCCTGTGCCCTCGAATTCAGGTTTCTCCGTTCCGATCTCATGCAGATTGCGGTTCGTTTCCTGGAGCAAATTGCCGATGGCATCCGAGGTGAACTCCGATGCGGTCTCGAGATTTGCCAGCACCGCCCGGCTCGCAAAAGCTCCTGCACGATGTCCACCGATGCCGTCCGCGAGCGCGACGATCCAGTGCGACTTTTTCAGCGACGCCGTCATCGGGACCGACGTGCTCGCGCCGCCAAAGGTCCCGTCGAAAAGACATGCGTCCTCATTCACCGTGCGGACCTTGCCCGTGTGGCAGATCCACGCGCCGCTCGCTATGAAGCCATTCATCCGGCGGATTGGCTTCCGCGTTCCGCGGAGCCGGAATGGAGGGTTTGGAGTGAATGATGCGCGACTGGCATGTCAGAAGTAGGGAGAAAACGACGACTGGCGGCGGTGTCAAGCCGCGGCGAAGGCGGCAGTGCTTTCGTCACCGGCGCGTGAGCCGCCAGAAGCGGTAGCCGCCGACGGCAAAGAAAATGACATTCGGCAGCCACACGAACAATGCGGGGTGGAGCGCAGGCTTGTGCCGCGCGAGGTCGGCCATGAAGATCAGAAAGTAATACGTCATCGCCAGCACAAGGCTGATCGCGAAGCCCACTGATGTTTCCTTCCGCTGCGCGGTGACGGCGAGAGGCAGCGCCAGAAGCGCCAGGGCCACGGTCGCCAGCGCGTTGCCGATGCGCTTGTTCAACTCGATGAATTTGTCGGGCCGGTCGCTTTCGAGCAATTCATCGAGCGGCAGCGCGCCGATCCCTTTCTTCTTCCGCTGCTTTTCATACAGCTCTTTCAGCGAGCGCACGATGCTTCCGTCCTCCACGACGATGCCCTGCCGGATGCGCGACAAATCAAACGGATGGTTCTCATCGCGTTGCTCGAACAATTCGTGGCGAAGCTTCAGGACGAGCTGCCGTTCCATGACTACGGTTCCATCGGTCTGCGTCCTCGGGGCATCCTCGATGCCGACATTCCCCTCCCGCGCATACATCACGAGCTTCACCCGGTTTGCTTCATCAAGTTCGTACATGAAGAGGTTCGTCAGCGTCTTTCCCGAGGTCTTTTCGACGTAGATTTTTGCTCCGGGAAAGGCGTCGATCACCTTGTCATTGCCAAACACCGCCAGCGGATTGTCCGTCGCGACCTTGAAAAAGGCGTCCTTCATCCGCGCCTGCGCTCGTGGCGCGACATCGAGATTGATCCACAGGCACACCCCGGAAAGCAGCACCGCCAGCACCCACACCGGGACGCATGCGCGCGCGATGCTCACGCCGGTGGTTCGCATCGCCGTGAGTTCATTCTCCGCCGAGAGCCGGCCAAAAACCAGCAGCACCGCAGTCTGAAATCCCCACGGAATCGTGAACGTGAACGACAGCGGCAGCATGTACGCAATGAAGCTCAGAATGAGGCTGAGCGGCGCGCTCTGATTGATCAGCAGGTCGAGGAGCTGCTTAAAAATGTTCCCCAGCACCAGGACCACGCTGAGGACCGTGACGGCGAAGATCGCCGCCACCAGCAATTGACGTCCGATGTAGCGGTCGAGCAGGCGCACGCCGCGGAAGTTGCCCGCTCGCGGGAGCCATTTGCAAGCGCCGTGTGATCCGGCGTGAAGTTCCCCTTGGCTCGCAGCCGCATCACCTGCCATGCTGCATGCGATGGCTTCACATCACGACGTCGCAATCATCGGAGGCGGGCCCGCGGGCTCGGCGGCGGCTATCCTGCTCGCACGTGCGGGACACAGAGTCGTGCTCTGCGAAAAGGAGGTCTTTCCCCGGTTCAAAATCGGCGAATCGCTCCTGCCGCATTCGCTCGATCTCTTCGGCAGACTCGGCATCCGCGAAGAACTCGAGCGCCACGCTTTTCCAAAAGCCGGCGGCGAAATCGCCACCGCATGCGGCCGGCGCACGCGTCGCTTTTATTTCGAAGGCGCGATCCAACTCAGCCATCGCAGTGCCTTCCAAGTCGAGCGCGCGTGGTTCGACAAGATGCTCCTCGAACGCGCCGCCGCGAGCGGCGTCGAAGTCCGCCAGCCATGCGCGGTCAGCGGCGTCGCATTCGACCAGGCGGGCGTGACGCTGAGCACCGGCACCGGCGAAATCCGCGCGTCCTACGTGCTCGATTGCTCGGGGCGGAATGCCGTCGTCGGTTCGCAATTCGATCTCAAGCGCAGCTACGATCACCTGCAAAAATTCAGCGTCTTCGCACACTACGAGGGCGTGCAGCGCGAGGAGGGGCGCGACGGCACGCTCACCCGCCTCGTCCGCGGGAAGCGCTCGTGGTTCTGGCTCATCCCGATCGACGAACGGCGCACGAGCGTGGGCGTGGTGATGGACATCGCGGACTTCCGCGCCGCGCGTGTCACTCCGCAGGCCGCGCTGGAAAATGAGATCGCCGCCGCCCCCGTCATGCGTTCGCGCATGGCCGCCGCAGAGCGCATCACCGAGGTCCACGCGGTCGGTGACTACAGCTACCGCAACACCCGCATGCACGGCCGGCGCTG
>JBDSAR010000671.1:0-2604 GCA_039922035.1 Chthoniobacteraceae bacterium | reverse complement strand
TCCTTCGACTTGCCGAGCACCGCCTCATCCACATCGCACAGCGCGGTGACTTTCACGCCGTTGATTTTCACAAGGTCGGCGAGGTGCGACTGCCCTCGGCTGTTGAAACCGACCATGCCAACGCGGATTTCGCTGTTCGGCGACTGCGAGCGGACGAATGCCGGAAAGCCGAGCGCGGATGCGGCGAGCGCGGAGGTCTTGAGGAAATGACGGCGGGAGAGTGATGGGAGAGACATGGTTGGAGGTTGGTTGGTGGAGGGGTAATCCGAAACGGAACGCTGGCTTAAAGGGAAAGTGCGAGCGAAGGCAAGCGCTGTCAGCAAGTGATGTGTCCTTGTTTGAAGTTTGAAGTTGAACGTTAAAAGTTAGGCGTTGAGCAAAGCGCAGCGGATCCTTCGGTTTCAGAACGGGCATCCACCGTCGGGAGGCGCCATCGGCTGGATCAACGTCAAACTTTCAACTCCCAACGTTCAACCTTCAATCGGGACACCCCCACCTACCCCAGCGCATCCAGCGCCGCGTGATCGATCGTCACGAGCCGTTTCTGCCGTGAGCCGAGCTTCGGGATGCACTGGATGAGCGCCTTCGTGTAAGGGTGCTGCGGCTCGCGGAGAATCTTCGCCGTCTCGCCGGCCTCGACGATTTTTCCGCGAAACATCACCGCCACCTTGTCTGCGAAGTTCGAGATGATGCCGAAATTGTGCGTGATGAGGATCACCGCCATGTCGAGTTTCCTGCGCATGTCTCGGAACTGATCCATGATTTGCGCCTGGAGGGTCACGTCGAGCGCGGTCGTCGGCTCATCGGCCACGAGCAGGTCGGGGCGGCACGAGAGCGCCATCGCGATCATCACGCGCTGCTGCATCCCGCCGCTGAGCTGATGCGGATAATCGTGGAGGCGCTTCGCCGGATCGGTGATGCCGACGAGATCGAGATGCTTCACGATCTCCGCGTCCATGTCCTTCACCTCGGGCCGGTGCAGTCGGATGGCCTCGGCGATCTGATTGCGGATCGTGAAGACCGGATTCAGCGAAGTCCCCGGCTCCTGGAAAACGTACGCGATACGCCCGCCGCGCAGCTTGCGCAGCTCGTCCGGCTTCATCTTCAGCACATCGCGCCCGTCGAAAATGATCTCGCCCGAGACATACTTCGCCGGCGGCTCCGGCAGCAGCCGCGTGAGCGCGAGCCCCGTCACACTTTTTCCGCTCCCGCTCTCGCCGATGATCGCGAGCGTCTCGCCCTTTTCCAGCGTGAGGCTGATGCCCTTCACCGCCTCCACGACGCCGTTCTCGGTGTGGAAATGGATGGCGAGATTTCGGATATCGAGGAGTGGCATGACTAGGAGCGTTTGGGATCAAATGCGCTGCGCAGCGCGTCACCGAGGATATTGAGCGAGAGGACGAGGCCGAAGAGCGCGGTGGTCGCGGCGCTGATGTTCCACCACACGAGCGGGTCGCGGCCGAGCTCGGTGCGGCCGGCGTCAATCATCACGCCCCAGCTCGCGGAGCCCACGGGCGCGCCGACGCCGAGATAGCTGAGGATGGCCTCGGCGAGCACGATGTTGGAAAAGCCGAGCACGGCGCTGATGAGGACGAGGTGCATGACGTTCGGCATCAGGTGCCGCACGATGATCTTCCAGTGCGTCTGCCCGAGTGCGCGGGCGGCGGCGACGTACTGGCGTTCGCTCTGCCGCATCGTCTCGCCGCGGATCAGCCGGCAGAGGCCGACCCAGCCGGTGACCCCGAGCGCGATGGACATGCTGCCGAGACCTTTGCCGAGAACCATGAGGATGGCGACGAGCAGCAGGATCTCCGGGATCGAGGCGAGCGTCGTGTAAACGTATTGGATGGCGTCATCCACCCAGCGGCGGAAGTAGCCCGCAAACAATCCGAGCAGCGCGCCGAGCGGGACGTAGATGGCGCTGGTGAGTCCGCCGATGATGAGCGCGGTGCGGCAGGCCTTGAGCATCTGCACGAAGACATCCTTGCCGAGCACGTCGGTGCCGAGGACATGGCGGCTGTGGAGTTTTTCGTGACTCGTCGGGTCGAGCAAGCCGTCAGCAAGCGGTGCGCTGTAGCTCTTCTCCGGATGGATGCGCTCGACGAAAATATCGAGGATGCTGCGGGTGCCGCCTTTCGAGGGAATTTGCAGAATTTCGAGCGCGCCGATGAAAAGGTAGAGCAGCACGACAGCGAGCGCGAGGAGGCCGGTGCGATCGCGCTTCATCCGCACCCACGCGCGCTTCCAGCGTTCATTCCGCGCACCGGCGCGGAGGAGGAAAAAAACGAGCGCGAAGCCAGCAATGACGAGCACGTCCTGCGTGATCCAGTGAGTGAAGAACGCGCTGAACATTTACGAGAGGCGGATGCGCGGGTCGGCCAGCGCGTAGAGGATGTCGGTGAGGATGAAGGCGCCGAGGTAGAGCACGCTGCCGAGGAAGACGCTCGTCATGATCACGGGCTGGTCGCCGGTCTGGATTGCCTGCACGAGCACGTTGCCGAGGCCGGGTATGCCGAAGAGGCTTTCGATCAGCAGCGAGCCGAGCACGAGTCGCGGCAGCTCGGCGACGACGAGGGTGATGATGGCGATGAGTCCGTTTTTGAA
>JBDSAR010000670.1:0-1550 GCA_039922035.1 Chthoniobacteraceae bacterium | reverse complement strand
GCGTGAAGGGCGAACAATTCCAGCGAGTGAAACTGCCCGCGGATTCGCCGCGCGGCGGACTGCTCACGCAGGCAGCCATTTTGAAAGTGACCGCAAACGGCACCGTGACATCGCCGGTGATCCGCGGCGCGTGGGTGATGAAGCGCCTGCTCGGCAAACCGCCGCTGCCGCCGCCCGCGGGCACAGGCACCATCGAGCCCGACACGCGCGGCGCGACGACCATCCGCGAACAACTCGCCAAGCATCGCGACTCGGAGACATGCGCCGCGTGCCATCGCACGATGGACCCGCCGGGATTTGCGCTGGAGAGTTTCGACGTCATCGGCGGCTGGCGCGACCGATACCGCTCGCAGGAAAAAGGCGACAAGCCGAACACCAAGGTGAACGGCCGCTGGGTGTGGGAATACAAGCTCGGCCCCGCCGTGGACGCCACGGGCGAACTCGCCGACGGGCGGAAATTCCAGGACATCACGGAATTCAAAAAGCTGCTCCTCGCCGAGAGCGACCAGGTGCTGAAGAACGTGACCGAGAAGCTGCTCACATATGCGACCGGCGCAGGCATCCGTTTCGCTGACCGCACCGAAGTCGCGCGACTCACCGCGAGCGTGAAAGCAAAGGGCAGTGGACTGCGCACGCTCGTGCATGAGGTTGTCGAAAGCCCGCTCTTCGTGAACAAGTAGCCCATCCTCAAAATGAACATCGCCCAGCAACCCATCTCGCGCCGCGCATTCCTCCGCAGCGCGGGCGTCGCGCTCGCACTCCCCTATCTCGATGCGATGTGGCCGCGTGCATTTGCTGCGGATGCTGCGGCACCGAAGAGAATGGTCGCCATCTGCACTTCGCTCGGCATCTACACGCCGAGCCTTTTTCCGAAAGAGGCCGGACGCGACTACGCGCCCACTCCCTACCTAGAACAGCTCAAGGAACACCGCAACGACTTCACGGTTTTCTCCGGCGTCTCGCATCCCGATCAGGCAGGCGCGGACGGCCACACTTCGGAAATGACGTGGCTCACTTCCGCAAAGCATCCCGGCCTCGGCGGCTTCCGCAACACGATCTCGCTCGACCAGTTCATCGCGGAGAAAATCGGCATCCAGACGCGCTTCCCGTCGCTCGTGCTCGGCACGAACAACACCAGCCAGAGCTACACGCGCAGCGGCGTGATGCTGCCCGCCGACTCGAAGCCCTCGCAGGTTTTTGCCAAACTTTTCCTGCAAGGCGGCAAGGACGCCCTCGCCGCGCAGATGCAGAAGCTCCGCGAAGGCCGCAGCATTATGGACACCGTGCAGGCCCAGGCGAAGCGCCTCGGCACGCGAGTCGGCGCAGCGGACCGCGACAAGCTCGACGAATACTTCACCTCCATCCGCGAAATGGAGCAGCGCCTCGTCCTCTCCGAGGAATGGGCGCGCAAGCCGAAGCCCAGGGTGGACGCGCAGCCGCCCACGGACATCACCGACGAAAAGGATCTCATCGGCCGCATGAAGCTGCTCTTCGAACTCATCCCGCTCGCGCTCCAGACGGACTCCACGCGCACCATCACCGTCCTCGTG
>JBDSAR010000669.1:0-4972 GCA_039922035.1 Chthoniobacteraceae bacterium | reverse complement strand
GCGCGGTCGAGGATGACGTAGCTGGCGTAGTCGAGGAACCAATTGCGATACGCCTGCGCGAGTGGCGCCTGCTCGTTCTGAACTTTCTCACCCGGCTGGCGCTTGGGCGCGGGATCATCAGTGGGTGCAGTAACCGGCGAGCTGTCAGCCGCGGGGACGGGAGGTGCGGCGGGACTCTCCTCTGCCTTCGTTGCGTTGTCATTTCCCGCAGGCGCCGCGGGTGCGGAATCGAGCGGAAGCTCGGGTTGGTCGTTCTTCTTGGAAGGCGTCTTCTTGGGCATCTATTGGGAAAGTGAGCGGTGAGCGGGAAGCCGCGAAGAGAAAAGGGTTGGGAATTTGTCTGCAAGGATTTTGCTATCGCGTGCGGCCGTCGTCCGCCGGACAGCCACGGACCATAGGAAATGGTGAACCGTCGGACATGAAGGACTCGCCTGTGCCCGCACAGAGTGCGAATGCCGGAACCGGGGGGCGCTGCCGAAAGTCATTTTCAAAGCACGGTCCCGGAAAGGACCCAGGCCGCAAATGCTGGCGAACGCCGCCGCTGCAACTCCGCGCTCCGTCCTTACGTCGCCTGCGCCGTGAGGTGGAAGTAGGCGTGAATGTGCGGCACGCCGCGGAAGTACCACACCATCTCCGGCCCCTCGATCTGCCATGTATCCCACACCTTGTCGTCGCCGATGTCGTAGGCACCGCCGTAGCAGGAGATAAAAAGCTGATTCACGAGCTTCCGGTCCTCGATGGACTTCATCGTCGCATTCACATCGTCCGCCCGGAAACACACCAGCATTCGCCGCATCGTCTCCAGCAACTTCGACTGCTGATCCTTGCTCAGATCAGCGCAACTCAGGCCCGGCAGATCCGTCTTGCGCATTTGGATCACCGCCTCGGGTTTCTCACCCCGCGGCTCGCGCCCGACCAAAATCTTCTCCTGCTGCTTGCCGTCGAGCGCGTGGACGAACTCATTGAAGATCAGCCCCTGATACCAGAACGGATTCCCCTCGTGATCCTTCGACTCATTGAATGCCTTTGCAAAATTCCCGTAGAAGATCGGCGCGCCGCCGAAGCCGAGCCCCTTGTCTGTATGCGCATTGCAGCGCCGCGTCACATGATGCCCCGTATAGATGAACTCAAACTCCTTGTCCCCCGGCGTGCCGAAGAAGCCGACCGACGGCGTGTTCTTGATATTGCCCATCAGATCCTTCTGCACCTGCCAGTTCATCTTCTCGCGATGCTCCGGGCTGTGCAGCGACTCAAAAATCTGCCGCACGAGATCCTGCTGCTCCTTTGTGTAAAAAGTATTCAGCCGCTGCTCGGGACAAATATACCACCAGTTGCTGACAAACTGCCGCTTCGCATGATTCACCGGCAGACAAATCTTCCCGCGCTGCTCCTCGCTCAGGCTTTTGTAAAACTGCATCGGCAGCGAATCCCTGTCCGCCTTCGCCGCACGCAGCGAGGGCAGCGCAGAAAGCAACGCAGTTGCGCCGAGCGTGCGGATGACATCACGGCGCGTCGTCAGTGAATTGAACTTGGGGAGAATGATGGAGTTCATGCCCCGAATTTGTCGCGCATCTCCGGAAAAATGCCAGTCTGGTTTCCATCGCGTCCGAACAAGCGGATCACCCGTGGCCGACATCGTTCGCGAAAAAAACAGCGTCGGCAAATCGCCCGTTTCTCCCGATCCGAGGCACATCTCATTTCACGCGCCCCGCGGCACGCTCATGCTCGAGGAAGTCGCCCGGTGTGAGCACTGCGAGATGGTAGAAACCCGATGCCATCACCGGCCCGAAGTCGTTGCGATCGAGTGTCAGCAGCGTGCGCGACCACGCTGCGGCGGTGAAAAGCACGGGGCGATCTTTCGCAGCGGCAAAGACGACTGGGCGGTCCAACGTCCACACGTCCCGCGTGCAAGTGAGCTGGATGGAAAGGCGTGCCCAGTCCGAGAGCGCCCCCGGCTTGAGTTTGGGAAGATTGCGTCTCACCTCTGCGAGCACGTAACCGGAGGTGAGCAGACGCCATCCATTGGCCGCAGCGAAATCGAACACCCCGCGCGACGCCCCTGCCGGCCGTCCGCACGCGGCGAGCACCACGCTCGCGTCGAGGAACAGCTTCACGCTCCCTCACGAAAACGGCGCATCCCCGCCTCGTCTTCGTCCATCCATTTCTCGAGCTGCTCAGGTGTGAATTCCCTCGGCTCAGGCACCGGGAAGGCACCGTCACCCAGGCGGGCTGCGAGAAAATAGAGCAGTTCCGCCTGCTGCGTATCCGGCAGTTTCGTTACAGCGTTTTCGATTTCCGCAAGCGTGCTCATTATGGGGAAATAGCACCCGCCCCGGTGAAAACTCAAGCGTCGTGCGGATATAATAATAAGCCCGTCCCTCGTTCGATCATTCCGTCCCTCGGCGCGAGCAATCGGGTGCCCGAAGGGCAGCGCCGGAGGGCGCTGGCAACTGCGTCGGTTGCGCCAGGAAGTCGGCTGTCTGCGCGAGCAGCGTGAGATGCTAAAAAAAGCCTTGGGCATCTGTTCGGTCCAGATGCCCGGGAGCGCTTCACGGTGATGGAAAAGCTCCACGCCAATTACCCGGTGGGAGCGCTGGCCGAGGCGCTCGAAGTCAGCCGGAGCGGGTTTTATTCACACCGGCGCAAGCCTGCCCGCCCGCGCCGGGTGCGCGATGCGCAGCTCGCCCCGCTCATCGCGCAGAGCTTTGCGCGCAGCCGCCGCACCTATGGCAGCCCGCGCGTGCTCTGCGACCTGCGCGAACTGGGCGAACGCTGCGGCAAGAACCGTGTCGCCCGGCTCACGCGGGCGCAGGGGCTGCGCGCCCGGCAAAAACGGCGCTTCCACCCGCGCACCACCGACAGCCGCCACGGGCATCCCGTCGCTGCGAACTGGCTGGCCCGCGTGCCCGCGCCGGACGCTCCGGGCATGGTGTGGCAAAGTGACTTAACCTATGTCGAAACTGCGGAAGGCTGGCTCTTCCTCGCCTTCACGCTCGACGCCTGCGGCCGCCGCTGCGTGGCCCACCATTGCCGCGCGGACCTGCGCGGCGAACTGACCACCACGACCCTTGCCCTCGCCCTTCAGCGCCACCCTCCGCCGCCCGGCCTGCTCCACCACAGCGACCGCGGCGTGCAATATGCCGCCGCCGCCTTTGCGCGCCTGTCCACCACCGGCGGCATCACCCTGAGCATGAGCCGCACAGCCAACCCGTACGACAATGCGCTGGCGGTCTCTTCCATCTCCGTCTCATTGTCGCAGCGGGCCGGACGGACTCGCCGGAGACCTACGAGGCATCCCTCCTGCTCAACAACCGTCGCATTCGCGGAGTCGGTTTCAGTAAGATCGAGCGAAAGAAGTTCTTCAAGACACACATCCCGAAGGGCTGGCACGAGAACGTCCTCGATTACCTTCTTCCCACGACTGATGACGGGCAAAACCGCCACGACCCGCTCCCCGATTTCTCGGCGACGGATCTGCAGGACTTTCTGCGAAAAGTTTGCACCCGCTGGAACATCCGCCTCGATTTCACCCAAGACCTATCGTAACCACCGCCGTCACCTCGACCATCCTCAATCCCGACGAATTCCGCCGCGCTCTCACCGGCTTCTGGTCCGAGCAGCTTGCGATTGAACCGGAACGCAACGGCCTCGTGCTCGCCCTGCCGCTCATGCTCCCGGACGGGGTGCAGATTGCCATTCAGGCACAGCCCATCGCCGAGCGTTCAGCCATCCTGACGGATGCGGGCGATGTCCTCCGCTGGCTCTCCACGCGCGGTCTGAACGTGAAGGCGGAAGAAAACAGGCAGTGGATCGATGAACGCCTCGCCGCTTTTGAACTGAAGCGCGACGGCTATGAGATCTATCGGGAGATCACGCTCCCGGTTCAGGGCATTGATGTTCATCTCTTCGGCGAGGCTCTCGTCTCCATCGCGCATCTCATCTGCCGCCATGAGCCGCAGCAGGCTGTCGCGGCATCCGCGGACGAGCAGATTGCCCGCGTTTTCCGGGACACGGGCATTGAGTTCCAGCGTCACGCAAAGCTTCCCGGCACCATCGAGGAATCCATCGAGGTGGACTACTTCTTCGAGCGCCACGCACCGTCCGCGATCGAGGTCATCGGCAAGGGCGGGCGCATCCTCGATACCATGGAGCGATGGGGCTACCGCTGGCACGACCTGAAGCACAAGAGCCCCAACCTGCGCTCCGCGATGATCTACGATCCCGAGCGGCAGACGATTGAACCGACGTCGCGGCGGATTGGCGAGGAGTGCTGTGAACTCTTCTGCGCCCACCACGAGACGGATCGCATCCTGGAATTCATCCGAGCCTAGAACCTGTCATGCACGTTTATCCACCCATGCCTGTCATGCGCGTTTATCCGCCCATGCGCGGAGGGCCAACGGCCCGGCAACATGCCAGCCCAAGGCAACGCCCTGGTTCCCTGCCGATCTTTCTTCGAAAACGAGGACAGGGCGTTTGGGTGTTTTTGGTTAGTTAGTTGGGATGTTTTGGTTGTGGGGGAACAGCAGAGCTGCGAAGTCGCGAGGCGAGCGCGGACGGAGGGAGCCGTGCCTGCGGCGGGAGTTGTAGAAGGTCTCCATGGCGTCGCAGGCCATGAGTTCCGCGGCGGCGCGGGTGGGCGGGATGGAGCCGGCGAAGCATTCGGCCTTGAGGGTGGCGACGAAGCTCTCGGCCATGGCAGAGTGAAAGCAGAGCCAGATGCGGAACTCAAGCGGTCAGCGTTTAGCGCGAAATTTCCCCATCCACCCCGCATGAGGCGCGGCGATGCCACAGGCAATCAACGTTGCATACGTCGGAATCAATCGAAAGAGCGGAAAATCCAAGGCGTGTGTGCCGGGCCTCTTCTTCCCGGGCTGGACGCCGCGCAGTCAGTCGAGGTCGGGCATGGTCACGGTTTTTCCGCGACCACTTTGCCATCCTGCCAGAGATAGGCGGGGGTGCCGTGGTGATC
>JBDSAR010000668.1:0-2709 GCA_039922035.1 Chthoniobacteraceae bacterium | reverse complement strand
GCGAGATGCTTCACGAATTGCAGCGAGCGCTCCATCATCCCGTCGGGCTTCGGGATTTCCACGAGCGGGCTGACGTCCTCACCGGTTGCGGCCTCAAGGCGGATTTTGCCAAGGAGCTGGCCGTCATCGCCGGGCGACGTGTTGCCGAATTTTCCGAACCACCCGTTCGCGTAATGCACCCGGATGGCGTGGATGCCGTAGCTATTCACGCGCTCGAAAAGCGGCGCGCTGTAGCCCATGAGCCAGATCATGAGCTTGCCCTGCGGCGCGACGCGCGTGTCCACCGATGCGTTCTCCACGTCCGCCGGCTTGCCACCTTTTTCGAAGACGAAATCAATCTCCGGATGCGCCTTCGTACGCGGATCGATCACACTGGCGCGCGCGGTGAGCTCGTAGCGCTGCGGCTTCGGGTCTTTGAAAGCCAGCGGCGCGTCGGCTGCGTGCATCGCACTCAGCGGCGAGAGAACAAGGACGACGAGCGCGGGGAAGAATCGTTTCATCCGGCATTGTGAACACGCGCGCCGCGCGGCACGCAAGAGTGCATGACTCATTCTAACCGCTGCGCGCCGCGCGGGTTTACCCTCTCGGGCTTGTCACCCTGCGGGAATGCTGTTTGTTTCCGCGCGCCCGCAGACAGCCACGAACCCCGTCAACCTTTCCGAATTTCACACCAACGATGAAGCGTCCGCTCCTCTGGCTCATTCTCGCAGTCGCGTTGGGCGGCGCGTATTTGGCCGCGCGGCAGTGGCCGGAGAAGGTGATGTTCTGGAAATCGTCCCCGGCGGCCGAGGCGGGAAAGAAGCCCGCGCGCCCGACCACCGCTGTCGTCACCGCGCGCGACATCAGCTTTGCCATCAGCGCAGCGGGCGAAATCACGCCGGCGGAACAGGTCTCCGTGCGGCCGGAGGTGAGCGGGCGCATCGACAAGCTGCCGGTGGACATCGGCGACAAGGTGAAAAAGGGCGTGGTGCTTTTCACGCTCGATGACACGGATCTGCAGACGGAAAAATCCCAGCGGCAGATCGAAATCGAGGGCGCGAAACTGCAGGTGAACTCGGCGCGGCTCGCGATGGAGAAAATCGATCTCACTTTCAGCCGCAACAAGGATCTCTTCGCGCAGAAGCTCGTGTCGAAGGAGGCGTTCGACAACTCATCGAACGAACTCGAGTCCTCGAAAAACGCGCAGGCCATCGCCGAGAACAACCTCGCACGCTCGCAAGCAGCGCTGCAGGTGGTCGAGGACAAGCTCTCGAAAACCAAGATCGTCGCGCCTTTTGACTGCACGATCCTCACACGGCCCGTGTCCGTCGGGCAGGCCGTGTCCGGCGCGAGCGGTGTGAACAGCGGCACGGAGGTGCTCACCATCGCGGACCTGAGCGAACTCATCATCAACGCGCACATCAACCAGGCCGACGTGACGCGCATGGCGGTGAACCAGAAGGTGCAGATCGAAGTCGAGGCGGTGCCGGGGCTGAAACTTTTCGGCCGGCTGGATCGCATCGCGCCGCAGGCGACGATCAAGAATGGCATCAAGGGATTTGCCACGCGCATCATCGTGAAAAACGACGAGACGACGGGCATTCGCCCCGGCATGACGGCGAACCTCACCATCCCGCTCCAATCTGCGGACAATGTGATCGCGATTCCGCTCGCTGCGGTGTTCACGGATCTGGGCAGCCGATTCGCGTACGTGAGAGAAGGCGGGAAATTTGTGCGCGTGCCGATCCAAATTGGGGTGAGCGACTATGATTTTGCGGAGGTGACAAAGGGGCTCGCAGGCGGCGAGACCGTTTCGCTGGTCACGCCTGCCGGGGACGCGGGGCAGGTGCAGCAGGTCTTCGGCGCATCGGCAAAGGGCGGCGGGAAGAGCAGCGGCGGGAAGGCTCCCTCGGGCAAGTCGCCGGGCGGCCCCGGAAAAGGAGGGCCGCCAAGCTAGCACGGCGGCGATCCCATGGCACTCATCGAACTCCGCGGCGTCAGCAAAATCTACCACCTCGGCGGTGAGGAAATCCGCGCGCTCGACAATGTGGACCTCGACATCGAGGGCGGCGAATTCATCTCGATCATCGGGCCATCCGGCAGCGGAAAATCCACGCTCATGCACGTCCTCGGCTGCCTCGATTCGCCGACGAAGGGGAGCTTCAAGCTCGACGGTACGGAGATTTCCACCGCCTCGATGAAGCAGCTCGCCCGCATCCGGAATCAGAAAATCGGCTTCGTGTTTCAGTTCTTCAATCTGCTGCCGAAACTGACCGTGCTGCAAAATGTCGAGCTGCCGATGGTCTACGCCGGAGCGAGTGCCAGGGAGCGCCGCGATCGTGCGATGGATGCGCTGAAGCTCGTCGAACTCGACAACCGCGCGAAGCACCGCCCGATGCAACTTTCCGGCGGACAGCAGCAGCGCGCCGCCATCGCGCGCGCACTGGTGAACAATCCAAAGATCGTCTTCGCCGACGAGCCCACCGGCAATCTCGACTCGCACACCGGGGAGACGATCCTCCGCCTCTTTCACGAACTGAGCCGCAAAGGCCGCACCATCGCACTCGTCACGCACGACCCGGAAATCGCCGCAGTCACACCGCGCAGGATCGAAATCCGCGACGGAAAAATCGCGACGAACGTGGACGCGAGGCTTGCCGGGTTGTCGGATGGTCCAAAATTCCAGATGAACACAGGGAACGCAATGCCATGAACTGGTTCAACGCCGTC
>JBDSAR010000667.1:0-11860 GCA_039922035.1 Chthoniobacteraceae bacterium | reverse complement strand
ACGGCATCCGTCGCGCCGTGGATGATGCAATCGTGGAAAGCGTCCTTCACGTATGGCTGCGGATTTTGCGCGCCGTAGAGCCGCGCGACGTTCGTTTCGTTTTCGGTGAAAAGCACGGGCGCCTCCTCCTCGAACACGAAGCGGTAGGAGCCGAGCGATTCGTGCGCGGCCTCGACGCAGTGCGCGCCGACTTGCCGCAGGAACGGACGCTCGGCGTCTGGCGTCCAGCTCCACGTGTTGCGGAACCACAGCGTCGGCAGGACGTGCAGGCACGCTGCTTCCGGGCCGCGGTTTTCGATCGTGATGCGGATCAGCATCTCCTCCGGCGAGGACTTCGCGTACTCGACGGTGACATCGAAGTATCGCTCGCCGTCGAACACGCCGGTGTCCGCCAGCTCGTACTCGCGATCTTTTCCGGAGCGACGCGCATTTTCCTCGCGGATCTTCGCGTAGGGAAATTCCGCGTGCGGGTATTTGTAGAGTGCGCGGAGGTAGGACGAGGTCGGCGTGGCATCGAGATACCAGTAGCATTCCTTCACGTCCTCGCCGTGCGGGCCCTCGCCGTTCGCAAGGCCGAAGAGGCGCTCCTTCAAAATCGGATCGTGCCCATTCCAGAGCGACAGTGCGAAGCACAGCCGAGCCTGCCGGTCGCAGATGCCCATGAGGCCGTCCTCGCCCCAACGGTACGTCCGCGAGCGCGCGTGATCGAAAGGGAAGTAGCGCCACGCATCGCCGTTCGCGGAGTAGTCCTCGCGCACGGTGCCCCACTGCCGCTCGCTGAGGTACGGACCCCAGCGTTTCCAATTCGCATCCCGGTGCGCCTCCGCGCTGAGTCGCACGTGCTCGGGCGTGAGCATGGACTGCGCGTCCACTCCGTGGTCGTCGGTGATCATGGCCGATGCTGTGCGCGAGATGCGTGTAATTTGCGAGCAACTTGTCGCGTCTTGGGAGGTTGAAACGCCATCGTCATGAAACTGCGCATCCTTCTCCCGCTCTCGCTCGCCGCCACCGGCGCACTTTGGGCCGCCATTGATCAGGAGAAAAAGCCCGTCGCGGGAAAGGCGGACGAGCCCGCGATTCAGTCGGCGGTGGAACCGAAGCCGACGGCGGAACAGCTCGATTTTTTTGAAAAGAAGATCCGGCCCGTCCTGTCCGAGAGATGCTACAAGTGCCACTCGGAAAAAGCGGACAAGGTGAAAGGCAGTCTCGTGCTCGACACCCGTGAAGGCGCGCGCCGCGGCGGCGACAGCGGTCCCGCGGTGGTGCCGGGAAATCTCGACGACAGCATCCTGATCCAGGCGGTGCGCTACACGAACAAGGACTTCGCCATGCCGCCGGAAAAGAGCGGCGGCAAGCTGTCCGATGCGATCATCAGGGACTTCGAGACGTGGGTGAAAATGGGCGCGCCCGATCCGCGCGAGGGCGCGGCAAAGCTGGTGAAAAAATTCAGCAAGGAGGACGCGAAGAACTGGTGGTCCTTCCAGCCGCCGAAGGAGCAGACCGTGCCGAAGCCGAAGAACTCAGCTTGGGCGCACGGCGATGTTGACCGTTTCCTGCTGGCCGCGCTGGAGGAGAAAAAGCTGAAGCCGGTCGGCGACGCCGATCCCGCGACGCTGCTGCGCCGCATCTATTTCGATCTCACCGGCCTGCCGCCATCGCCGCTGGATGTCGGTCAGTTTTTCGCCGACTGGAAAACTGCGGGCGCGAACGCCGCGCAGCAGCAGGCTGCGCTCGGCAAATGGGTGGACAAGCTGCTGGCGTCGCCGCAATTCGGCGAGCGCTGGGGGCGTCACTGGCTGGATGTGGCGCGCTATGCCGAGAGCAGCGGCAAGGATGTGAACATCGCGTTCCCGCACGCATGGCGGTATCGCGATTACGTCATTGCGGCGTTCAATCAGGACAAGCCGTATGACCAGTTTCTGCGCGAGCAACTCGCGGGCGATCTGCTGCCGTCGTCGGGAGCGTCGGAGAAAACGGAACACATGGTTGCAACAGGTTTCCTTGCCATCGGGCCCAAGGGGTTGAACGAGCAGAACCCGAGGCAATACTGCCTCGACCTCGCTGACGAGCAGGTGGACACCGTGTCGCAGGCTCTGCTCGGGCTCACGATTTCGTGCGCACGCTGCCACGATCACAAATTCGATCCGATCTCGCAGCGCGAGTACTACGGTCTCGCGGGGATTTTCCTGAGCACGGATACGCTCATCGGGACGGCGAGCGGAATTCAGAACCGGCATGCGACGGAGCTCGTGGAACTGCCCAAGGGCGCGGCCACGACTGGCAAGACCATCTCGCCCGCCGATCTCGAGAAGATGAAAAAGCGGCTCGATGATTTGAAGAAGGAGCAGCGTGAGATGTTGGCATCGCGGTTCAATGCCGGGAAGGGGCCCGCCACACCGCCGGCGGGCAACGAACTGCAGCGCTTCCTGATCGTGGCCACGCAGGTCGGCGCGCTCGAGGCGCAGGTCAAGGGTGTTGACGACAAGGGTCAGGCGAAGGCGCTCGCGATGGGGGTAAAGGATTTGCCGGAGGCCCAGGCCGGCGGTCTGGCGCGCTTCGGCGAATTCATGCGCCGTGGCCCGCAGGCGCGGATCGGGCGTCCGCCGGAATTTGCAGCGGTCCGCGACAGTGCGCTCTACGCCCGCGGCGAGGCGGACAAGCCGACGGAGAAAGTGCCGCGCAGTTTCCCGGCGGTGCTGAGCACAGATTCGAGTCCAACGATTCCCGCGAAGGAAAGCGGACGCAGGCAACTCGCGGAGTGGATCACCTCGCCGTCGAACCCGCTGACGTCGCGCGTGATGGTGAACCGCATCTGGCATACCGTCTTCGGCCGCGGGATCGTGGAGAGCGCGGACAATTTCGGCACGACGGGAAAGAAGCCGAGCAACCAGGCGCTGCTCGATTTTCTCGCGGTGAAATTCCAGACGCCCGTCGGCAAGGGCGGCTACGGCTGGAGTGTGAAGAAATTCGCGCGCGACCTCGTGATGAGCCATGCGTACCAGCTTTCGTCCGACTACGATTCCGGGGCCTTTGCCGCCGATCCGGAAAACGCGCTGCAGTGGCGCATGAGCAAACGCCGGCTCGATGCGGAGTGCATCCGCGATGCGATGCTCTCGGCGAGTCAGCAACTCCAGCTCTCGCCGCCGACGGCCTCGGCGATCGGCCTGGCGGGCGACGGCCCGATCGGCGGCCCGCGCTTCCGTCCCGGCGGAATCACCGAGGAGCAGCTCATTAACAGCGGCGCAACGGCGATGGTGCGCAGCGTGTATCTGCCCATCGCGCGCGACGTGCCGCCGGATGCGCTCGCGGTCTTCGACTTCAGCGACGCGAGCCTCGTGACCGGGGCGCGCGACACGACGAACGTGCCCGCGCAGGCGCTCTTCCTTCTCAATGGCGACATGGCCGCGGCCGCCTCACGCAAGCTCGCGGAACGCGTGATGGCCGCGTATCCCGGCGGGCCGACCGGAGGCGTGAGTGCAAATCTCGAACAGCGCCTCGGCCTCGCGTATTGGATCACGCTCGGCCGCTCGCCGACGCAGAACGAGCGCACGGCCGCGTGGAATTTCTTCCAGAAATTCCCGAGCAACTGGAGCAAGGGCGACAAGACAACGCCGGGGCTCAAGGACGCCGAGGATGTGCGCGCCGCGTGGACGAGTTTCTGCCGCGCGCTGTTTGCGACGTCCGACTTCCGTTACCTGAACTGACGCGCGGTGCGCGGACGCGGGGAAAATGCGATCCGTTACTGAAGCTGCAATCCGCCGACTGCGTCGCGTGAGACGGTGCCGCCGTTTGCATCGCCGAGCCGCTTCGCCTTCTTGAATGCTTCCGTCGCCTTCATATGGTCGCCGGTCTTCTGGTAAAGAATTGCGAGCTTGCCCCAGGCGTCGGTGAAATCCGGGTCGATCTTCACCGTCTCCTCCAGTGCGGTGATGGCCTCGTTATTCTGCCCCGCCTGCATGGCGAAAGTGCCGCGCGAATAGGACTCCGCGACGCCTCCTCCGGCTCCGTTGATCGAGGGGACATTCACGGCACCGGACGGCAGCGGAGGCAGCGACTCGGGCGGGAGTTGGCCCGGCGCACCGGCATTGGCTTGCAGCGTGGCGGCCGGCACATTTTCGAGAGGCTGCTGCTTCGCACGTTCCTTTTCAGCGAGCAGGGCGCGCGCGGACTTGCCGGGCGCGACGTGTGTGACCTTGAGGTCCGAGCACGCGGACAAATGGAATGCCGCGAGTGCGGCTGCGAGAGAAAGGAGCGGACGGGCAGTTTTCATGGGCGTGATATGACTACTCTATCTAGCAATCGCCTTGCCATCAAGACGGCTTTCCGGCCGCGACTGGACACCGCGGCCCGCCGCGTCTCTATTCCGTGCATGGGTCGGAACAACATCATCAAGATTTGCAGCATCACCGGCTTCGTGCTCGCCGAGATCTACATGGCCTTTGCCGTGCTCGCGCCCTACCGGCCCGGGCTCCCCGGACGCACGTTCATCCCGATCTCGGCGATTCCGAAAATCGAGGGCATCGAGCCGGGCACTCCGCCGCCGCCCGGAGTGCTGGCGATGAAGCTCGCCGTTTGCGCGTTTTTCTTCGGGCCGTTTGGCGCGTTCGTCGGCTTCGGCGCGGGAATGCTCATCGAGGGAACGCGTCAGAAGATCGTCACTTTGCGATCGGCTTCTCGTCCCCCGAAGTGACCTTCCCGCCGATCCCGAGCCGGGTCCGCAAAGTGGCCACTTCTTCGCGCAGCATGTCGCGCCGGGCCTGCAGGACGCCGACGTGCTGCTTCGCACGTTCGAGCGCCGCGGCGAGTGCATCGCGCTCTGCCTCGAGTGCCTTTTCGCGTTCCGCTGGAGCTGCGGCGGTGGCCGGGGCCGGCGGGGCGACGGGTGCTTCTTTCGGCTGCGAGCGAAGCTGATCGCGTTCGGCCTTCACGCTCGCAGCCTCGGCTTGCAGCGAATCAAATTCCGCCGACTTGCGTGACAGTTCGGCCGCGAGTCCCGCCCGTTCCTCATCGCTCTTTCGTGCGCGCTCCGTCGCTTCGCGTTCGGCCTGCTGTGCGCGCTCGAGCGCCGCGGCATTTTCCGTGCGCTGGCGTTCGATTTCCGAGAGAGCCTTGAGGTCTGCCGATTTCCGCAACGAGGCGGGCGGCTGGGGCAGGGGGGTGTTCTTTTTCGCGGCGGCTTCCGCGGTTTCCACGAGCTTGGTGAGGCGTTCGATCTCCCTTTTTTGCGCAGCAGCGGAGGCGGTCTGCTGTTTGTTCCCTTCGAGCGCCTCGGAGCGTTCCGCACCTGCCTTTTCCAGCTCGGCCGCGATGCGCGCCCTTTCCGCTGTGGCAGCATCCGCCGCTTCGCGCAGCCGGGTGGACTCGCCTTTGGCGGATTCGAGCGCCGGCTTCAGGGAGCCCAACTCCTTCGCATGCCCGGCCCCGACGGCTGCGGCATCATCGCGTTCCTTGCGCATCGCGCGAAGCTCCGCCGTGAGATCCGTGTTCTCCTGCTTGATGGCCGTAAAAGCATGAGTGAACGCGGCGACCCGCTTTTCGGCGTCGGCGAGCTTCGCATTCAGCCCCTCGCCGTATTCCCTCAGTGCCTTCTCTGCGGCGCGGGTCTTGGCAAGTGTGTCTTCCTCCTTGCGTGCCGCCTTGTCGCGTTCCTTCGCGGCATCCGCCATTTCGCTGCGCAGGCGATCGAGTTCACCCTGCGAGCCGGCCAGTTGCTCCCGCAATTGCTTCGCCGCCGCGGTTTCCTGCTGAAGCTCCGCCACCCGTTTCACCGCCATCTCCAGCCTTCCCGCCTGTTCGGCGATCTGCTTCTGCGCGGCTTCCTGCCTGGCCTGCAAATCGCCGAAGCTCGCGCGCAGTGCGGCCTCGGAATCCTTCGCGGCCTCAAGCCGGGACTCGAAGCCGCGCGTCTTTTCCGCCGCGGATTCGCAGAGATCGCAGACTTCGCGCCGTGATTTCTCGAGCTCATCCCTCAGTGGCAGCAGTTCCTCGATCGCCGCGGTCAGTTCCACCCGCTCCGCCTCGAGTTCCGTCACCCGTCCGGTCTGTTCTGCCAGCCGGGATTGCACCTGCGAGTGCTGCGTCTGCATCGAGGCAAGTTCGGCGCGGACGCCGGTCTCGATCCCCTTTGCGGCGTCGAGCTGCGCCGCTTGCGCGGCGACTGAGGTCTCTGCGTCCTTCGCGGCGCGGGCGAGTCCCTTCCTCGCATCGGCGAGCTGCTCCCGGAGTTCCGCGGCGTCCGCGGCAGTCTTGGCAAATTCATCCCGCTCGCCTTGAAGCGCGGCGAGCTGCTCGGTCGCGGTCGCCAGGCGGCTTTGCGTTTCGGCGTTCGTCGCCTGCAGATCCGTGAGTTCCGCACGGAGCGCCGCCGCAGTTGCGGCCGCAGCCTTCGATTGCGCCTCGCGCGCCGTCGCTTCCGCGAGGGTCTTCTTCACCGCCGCGAGTTCCTCGCGCAGCGGCCGCCATGCCGCCGCCTCCTTTTCCAGCGAATCCTTCGCCGACCGGAGCGAGTCCGCCTCCTTCCTGAACTCCTGCAACGCTGCCTCCTGCTTGCCGCGCACCTGATTCAGCTCCTCCGCCGCCTGCGCCGCCTGCGCCTGGACCTTTTGCAGCTCCGCGTACATTTCGTCTGCCGAGCCGCCGAGGATCGCCAGCTTCCTGCGCACGTTCACCTCCACCTTGTCCGCCGCCGTGCGCGGGATCGTGAGCTGGCTGTGGCAGGTCGGGCAGTCGATCTTCACGCCCGCCGCGGACGCTGCGACAGCGATCTTCTGCTCGCATTCTGGGCAGCGGAATTTGATGTCGGCCATGAGGAAGGTGTTCTTTTTCCCGGTGCTGCAAGCCACGGTTTGTCGCAGCAGAAAAATACCCGCACCGGGCGGGCCGTGGACCATACATGGCGGCCCCGGTGGGAAAAGGGGAAACTCCGCGGGGACAGTTTTCCGCGCTTCATTTTCCGCGCTTCAGAGTGTGTCATGAAAGTCCGTTCGCTCATGAGGAAACCGCAGATGACGCAGACCGACCCAGATGATGGATCCAAAATCTGCATTCATCCGCGTTCATCTGCGGTTGAAATTGTCCGTTCGCCGGACTTTCGGTACATGCTCTCAGCGATGGAGAGGGCGGTGCCGAAAGTGTGCGCGCAGGAGGAGATGAGCTTTTTTGAAACGCAGAGACGCGGAGACGCAGAGAAAACGAGGCAATCTCCGTGAACCCTTCTTCCCTTTTCTCCGCGTCTCTGCGTCTCCGCGTTTACCCCATGATTTTCGGAACACCCCCCCACGCCGGCCCCGCCCCCGAAACGCGCCCCCTCACAATCCTCCTCGCCTTTTCCGCAAACCTGCGCATCTTCCGCGCCCTTGTGAGCAACCGAACGACCACCGCCCCGTTCCCCCTGGAGCTCCCGCAGGGCGACTTCGCCGCATTCATCTTTGATTGCGACGGCACGCTCGCCGACACCATGCCCACGCACTACCGCGCGTGGATGACCGCACTCGGCGAATGCCGCGCCGATTTCCCCGAGGCGATGTTTTACGAACTCGGCGGCGTCCCCACCTCCCGCATCGTGGAAATCCTCAACGAACGCCACGGCACCTCCATGCCCGTCGAGGAGACCGTCGCGATGAAGGAGCGGCTCTTCCTCGAATACAGCAGCGAGGTCGCCGCCATCGAGCCCGTCGTCTCGATCGCCCGCGAATGGCATGGCCGCAAGCCCATGGCCGTCGCCAGCGGCGGCCACCGGCGCATCGTCATGAACACCCTGCGCGCCCTCGGCATCGCCGGCCTCTTCGACGCCATCGTGTGCAGCGAGGACTACTCGCGCGGAAAGCCGCACCCCGATCCCTTCCTCGAAGCCGCCCGCCGCCTGAACGTCGCCCCAGAGCGCTGCCTCGTCTTCGAGGACACGACGACCGGCCTCCAAGCCGCGACCGCCGCCGGCATGGCCTGCGTCCTCGTCCCCCCGCCGCCGCGCACTCCGGTCGCGCTCTGAGAACCGGAAAGAGTCGCCGGCGGAAGGACGGAGCGGCAGTGTTGGATGGCGCGGAACCCACCTCATTCACTGTCCAGTTTTGAGTGATACACGACAAGAACACATTTATTGTTTGCTAAACTTTCCTCAAGTGTTCGACTCCGATTTCGGATCTTTTCACGTATGAATGTTCCCTTGCACTCGAAGCAGGCGGTCGGACCGGCGCGCGTCCTGGCTGTATTGCTGTCGCTCCTTCCCGTTACGTGCGGCGCATGGGAGCCGCCTTTTTCCATCTACGACTTTCCCAACGGAGGCTGGGAGACCGATTTTTTTTGGAAACCGGAATTGGTGCCCACCGCGTTGCACGAAGTGATGATCGGCACGCCCGGAATTCTCAACAATACAACAAGCACTGAGGTAGGCATCACCTTCGAGGATGCCTTTTCCTATCGTGCCAGCATCGGCGGGATCTTCGGCTATACCGGGACGGTAAAAGTGGACAACACCCGGACTTGGAGCATCGGTGAAGTCCTTAATGTTGGCTTGTACGGAAAAGGGACGCTGAACATTATTGGAGTTGCTCCGCTTTCGACGGGCGCGGTGGTGAGTAATGACATCACCTACATCGGCAGATACTCCGGCAGCGACGGCACCGCGAACGTAGGGGGCTGGCTGACCAACGGCGGCCACGATCTTAATGTCGGCTACGAGGGGACTGGAATGCTGTTCATCTACAACGGTGGCGTGGCGAACAACTCCAACGGGTATATCGGCAATAAAAGCGGCAGCACCGGCGTGGCAGCCGTCAACGGCGTGGACCTCCATGGCGTTGGCTCGCGATGGACCAACAGCGGCGCTCTTCATGTCGGCTATTACGGTAATGGAACACTGAACATCCAGGCCGGTGGCACGGTGAGCAACACCTCTGGCTACGTCGGCGAGAACATCGGCAGCACGGGCGCGGCGACCGTTACTGGCGTGGGCTCGCAGTGGACCAATAGCGGCGATCTTTCTGTCGGCTATAGCGGTAATGGAACACTGAATGTTCAGGCTGGTGGCAAAGTGAGCAACACCTCTGGCTACGTCGGCTACGACAGCACCGGCACCGGGTCCGTAACCGTCACCGACGCTGGCTCCCAGTGGACCAGTAAAATCCTTTTTGTGGGCAACGGAATGTTGGCCATACGGAATGGAGGTAAGGTGAGCACCGAATGGGGCAAGGTCGGCACAATGAGCGCCACTCCCGGCTTAGTGAATGTCACCGGCCCCGGCTCTGAGTGGAAGGGCCTAACTGATTTTTCCGTCGGCAGCACCGGCACCGGGATGATGACCGTTCAGGACGGCGGCAAGGTGATTAGCGACGGTGGCCGGATCGGCGAGAGCGCGGTCGGCGGAACGGACATCGGCACAGGCACGGTGACGGTCACCGGTGTCGGCTCGGAGTGGGCTAGCGATAGTGCAGATATTCGTCTCGGCTACTCCAGCGGTGTGGCGACGCTGAATATACAGGATGGTGGCAAGGTGAGCGACCCCATAGGGTATATCGGCGGTTACAAGAGCACTGGCACGGCGACCGTCACGGGCGCGGGTTCGCAGTGGACCAACAGTAGCAATCTTTATGTCGGCGCTGGCGGTGAAGGAACTCTGACAGTGGATGCGGGTGGCAAAGTCACAACGCCAAACACCAACTTGGCCCGCATTACCTATAGTGGTGGTCCCTATCCAACCAGAGGCGCGCTCAATCTCAATGGAGCTCCGGGCAGCCGGGGAATTCTGGAGACAACCCACGTTACTGGAGACTCTACCGCCGCCTCGTCGCTGACCTTTAATGGTGGCATCCTGCGGGCTGCGAATAACCTTTGGGTAGATGGCTTCTTGGACGGCAGGGTGCAGCTTCAGAGCGGCGGAGCTTTCCTGGACACGCAGGGCTTTTACGGAACCATCCGCACTTCGCTGCAAGGAACCGGCGGGCTGACCAAGCAGGGAAGCGGGCAGTTGGAACTCCAGGGCGACAGCACTTATACCGGGGGCACCGTCGTGGAGGCGGGTAGCTTGTATCTCAATGGCTCGGTCAAGGGGCCACTCACAGTGAATTCCGCCGGAGCGCTCCTCGGTAAAGGAGTGATCAGCGGGAACGCCGTCTTCAATGGCAAAGTAACCCCCGGTAACAGCTACCAGGGATTGCATTTCGACAACTGCACATGGAATGGATCCACAGACGGCAGCGCGACCATGCTGATTACATTGAGAGACACGGTAGCTGACGAGTTGATGATTGGTCAGGCATTCAACAAAGGGGGAGCGAACACCTATCGCTTCGATTTCCAAGGCACTGGCCCTTGGCCATTAGCCAGCAAGACCTACAGATTGGCCACGTTTCGCAGCACGACCTTCAGCGCATCCGATTTCAGTTACACAAACCTCGACTCTGGTTACATCGGCGTCTTTGCCATCGTCGGAGGGGAGTTGCAGTTCCAAGTCACGCAAGCAGGAGGGGCTACCTACACGATCAGCACCAGCGCATTGCCCGTGGCAAGCGGGGGCACCAGCGGCGGCGGCACGGTGAATTCCGGCAGCAGTGTGACTGTCGTGGCGACACCGAATGGGGGATACAGCTTCGTGAATTGGACAGAGGGCGGCAGTCCTGTAAGCACATCGGCGAGTTACAACTTCACTGCCAGCGCCAGCCATACGCTGGTGGCGAACTTTGCGCAAAATACCTACACGATCAGCATCAGCGCCGGGGCGAACGGGAGCATCAGCCCGAATACGCCGCAAATGGTATTCAGTGGAACGGGTGCAGCATTCACCGCTACGCCGGTCAAGGGCTACCGAGTGGATCAGTGGCTCGTGAACGGGACCGTGGCTCAGACTGGTGGAAATGGCTTCACGGTGAACAATGTGGCCGCGAACACGACTGTGGCTGTGACGTTCAAAGTCGGAGTGCCACGGGATTTCAACAGCGACGGCAATGCCGACGTCGTCTTTCAGAACAGCGCCGGGCAGATCTATTCGTGGTTCCTGGATGGGACTGGGAACGGGGTGGACTTTTCCAACGGTAGCGGGATCAGGCCGGGTTCGGGATACCGTTATAGCGGAGGCTTGGGCGACTGGAGGATCGTGGGCATCGCCGATATGAACAGCGACGGCAATGCGGACCTCGTCTTCCAGAATGCCGCGGGGCAGATCTATGTGTGGTTCTTGGATGGTAGCGGGAACGGCGTGGACTTTTCCACCGGGAGCGGCCTCAAGCCGGGTTCGCGGTTTCTCTATGGTGGTGGCATGGGCGACTGGAGAGTCGTCGCCTGTGCGGATGTGAACGGTGACGGCTGCACAGACCTCGTTTTCCAAAATAACGCAGGCCAGATCTACGTGTGGTTCCTGGATGGCACCGGGAACGGCGTGGATTTTCCTACCGGGAGCGGTCTGAAACCGGGTTCGCGATTTCTCTTTGGCGGCGGCATGGGTGACTGGAGAGCCGTCGCGTGTGCGGATCTGAACGGCGACGGCTTCGCAGACCTCATTTTCCAGAATGCGGCCGGCCAGATCTACGTGTGGTTCCTTGATGGCACGGGGAACGGCGTGGATTTTTCCAGCGGGAGCGGTCTGAAGCCGGGCTCGCGATACCTCTACGGCGCCGGCCTGGGTGACTGGAGAGTCGCCGCCTGCACGGACGTGAACGGCGATGGATTCCCGGACCTCACTTTCCAGAATGCTGCCGGCCAGATCTATGTGTGGTTCCTGGATGGCACGGGGAACGGCGTGGATTTCCCCACCGGAAGCGGCCTCAAGCCGGGCTCTCGGTACCTCTATGGCAGTGGCCTGGGTGACTGGAGACTGCGCTAAGTCTTCGCAGGCTCATCGCGCGAGATTGGGCAGGATTTTATGCCGCGG
>JBDSAR010000666.1:0-17178 GCA_039922035.1 Chthoniobacteraceae bacterium | reverse complement strand
AATAGATGCGGCTGTCGCCGATGTGCGCGAAATTCATCCAGCCCGGCGAGAACCAGCACAGGCTCAGTGTCGCGCCCATGCCCGCGCATTCCTCGTAGCTCTCGCCGAGGTAGCAGATCGCGCGATGAATTTGGGTGAAAAGCTCCTCAAGCACGTCGCCGGGGCCCGACTCGATGCCGCTCGCAGACTGCTTGAACGCCCGAGGCATGAGGCGCGTGATTTTTTCCACGGTGATCCGGCTCGCAAACTCGCCCGCCATCGCGCCACCCATGCCGTCGCTCACGGCGAACGTCATGTCCGCTGAGTCCAGCGCCGCGTCGCCGAATTTGCCGAGCAGCCGCACTTCATGCGAATCGAACTGTACGCCGAGAAAGGAATCCTCGTTGTTTTTGCGCACCTTGCCGCGATCCGAGAGGCCGGACCAGCGCAGGCGCGCGAACATCGTGGGGTCAGTGGGGGGCCGCATCGGGTTGCTTTTCCGGATCGGACAGGATCGTGGCGAACTCAAAATCAATCACGCAGAAACGGCCGTCCGACTGGCGGTAGGTGATGTTGCGAGTCTCCGCATCGTCATGGCGCACACCGAATTTTTCCAACTCTGCGAAAATCTCAGCCCGGCGGGCATCGTCGAGGTGATCGACACGCGTGCCGCAATTCGTCGTCACGATGCGCAATTCATTTTCATCCGCCTCCAGCAATCGCGGGACGAATGGGCAGCCACGGTCCTCGAGATGCTTCAGCACGCGCACTTCGGTGGCAAACCGATCCTCCGCCTTGGGGCCACGGAAGGTCTTAAAAACGCGCCCGTCGTAGCCGATTCGGACCAGCGCCCGCAGGGTGTCCTTTACGTCTCGCATGTCCTTCAAGCGTGCCTGCGCAATGCCCTTGGGCAAGCCCGGATCGGTGGAAAATTTTAAAGGATCGCGAGTCTTGACCATGGGAGAGATTTCCGTGGTATCTCTCCTGCTGTCTCAAATTTGGCACTCCACTTGCTCAATTCTGAGACGCGCCTAAACCCATCCCTGTAATGGGGTAATAACAACAAAATCAGCGGCCAAAATTGCGCAGGCCGCTCAAAAAAAGACAACAACCAACACAACCCAAATGGCAAAATACAAACTGGAATACATCTGGCTCGACGGCTACGAGCCCGTTGCGAACCTCCGCGGCAAAACTCAGGTCAAGGAATTTGCCTCCTTCCCGAAGCTCGAAGAACTCCCGATGTGGGGCTTTGACGGAAGCTCCACCCGCCAGGCTGAAGGCAAGACCTCAGACTGCATGCTCAAGCCGGTCGCCTGCTATCCCGACCCGACCAAGGAAAACGGCCTCCTCGTGATGTGCGAAGTCATGATGCCCGATGGCACCACCCCGCACCCGAGCAATGGTCGCGCGGGCATCCTTGATGACCCCGGTGCATGGTTCGGTTTCGAGCAGGAATATTTCCTCTATCAGGATGGCAAGCCGCTCGGCTTCCCCGAGGCCGGCTACCCCTATCCGCAGGGTGAGTACTACACGGGCGTCGGCTTCAAGAACGTGGGCAGCATCGCCCGCGAAATCGTGGACGCACACCTCGAACTCTGCCTCGCTTGCGGGATCAACCACGAAGGCATCAACGCCGAAGTCGCCAAGGGCCAGTGGGAATTCCAAATCTTCGGCAAGGGCTCCAAGAAGGCCGCCGATGAAGTCTGGATGGCCCGCTACCTCCTCCTCCGACTCTGCGAACAGTATGAGGTGGACGTGAACTGGCACTGCAAACCGCTCGGAGTGGACGTGGACTGGAATGGCTCCGGCATGCACTCCAACTTCTCCACCGAGTACATGCGCACCGTCGGCGGCAAGGAATACTTCGAGGCGCTCATGGCCGCGTTCGACAAATACAAAAACGAGCACATCGCCGTGTACGGCCCGGACAATCATCTCCGCCTCACCGGCCTCCACGAGACGCAGTCCATTGACAAATTCAACTATGGCATCGCGAACCGCGGCGCCTCGATCCGCGTCCCGCATTCGTTCGTGAACGCCGGCTACAAGGGCTACCTCGAAGACCGCCGTCCGAACTCGCAGGGCGACCCGTACAAGATCGCCAGCCGCATCCTGCAGACGATCGCCACGGTCCCGACCAAGTAGGGATCACGCCTTTAATCGGGGCTCCGAGAAGTCCCAAAGGTTCGACAGAAACGCCGTCCCGGTCGCGGGGCGGCGTTTCTTTTTTACGAGGTGGAAAATGGTCGTGGTTTGACTTCCACACCTGAGTGGGCGACGTGACGTGCAATGCGCTGGGCAATCCGTTTGGGTCGAATCGCCGGAACCGAAATCCGGATCCATCTCACATTTTTCCTGCTGCTCGCGTGGCTCGGGGCTGCGGGCTATCAGAGCGGCGGCCTGCGCGAGGCGCTGAATGTCGTGCTGCTCGTATGCCTCGTGTTCCTCTGCGTGCTGCTGCACGAGTTTGGCCATGCATTTGCAGCGCGCCGCTGCGGAATCCGCACGCCGGACATCACGCTGTTTCCATTCGGCGGCGTCGCGCGCGTCGAACGGATGCCGGAGAATCCCCGTCAGGAAATCTTCATCGCGCTCGCGGGGCCCGCGGTGAATGTCGTGATCGCCGGGGTGCTGTGGATCGCGCTTGCAGTTGCCGGCCACACCGTGCGGCCGGAGCCCATGGGCCAGGCCGATTCGCTCGCCATCGAGATCCTCTCGGTGAATGTGATGCTGCTGCTTTTCAATCTCATTCCGGCATTCCCGATGGATGGCGGCCGTGTGCTGCGTGCGCTGCTCGCGATGCGCCTCGGGCACGCACGCGCGACACGGATCGCTGCGCAGATCGGGCAGGCAATCGCGGTTGCGCTGGGCTTCATCGGGTCGTTTGGATTCAGCGCGCTGAAAATCGGGCCGAACCCGATGCTGATCCTCGTCGCGTTCTTCGTCTTCATGGCGGCGGCGAATGAGGCGGGCGCGGCGCAGATGCAGTCCGTCACGCGCGGGCTTTCGGTCGCGGAGGCGATGGTCACGGGGTTTAAGGCGCTGCCGCGGAATGCGAGTCTCGGCGAAGCAGCGGATGTGCTGCTGCATACTTCACAGCACGAGTTCCCCGTGATCGATCCGGACGGCACGCTGCGCGGGATTTTCACGCGGAGCGAACTCGTGGCCGCGCTGCGCGAATCCGGCCCGGAGGCACCCGTGCTCGACGTGATGCGCAGGGATTTCCCGATCGTGCATCCGCGCACGCCGTTCGATGAGGCGTTCCAGATGATGCAGGAATCCGGCACGACCGTGCTGCCGGTCACGGACGACGAGGGCCTTCTCGTCGGCCTCTTCACGATGGAAAACATCGGCGAGATGCTGATGGTGCGCAGCGCGATCGCACAGTCGCGCCGGGGGCGCTGACGCATTCAGCCGCGGACAGGCAGCAGCAGTCTGTGGCACGCCTCGGCGGCGGATTCCTGCTTCGACACCAGCGTCATGCGCTCCTTGCGGAATCCGCTCTTCGAGAGAAGCGCGCCGAGAACGGGACTGTCCGTGACGACGCCTGCAGCGCGCGCGAGACTCGATGCGACGAGCCTCCGCACACCCGCTCCGGCGAGGCGAGGCTCGGCCTCATCGTTCTGCGAAAGCGCCACAAAGCGGAACTGGAATTCACTCGCAAGACGCGAGGCCGCACACGCGCCGGGCAGCAGCGAGCCGCAGAGCACGGCATCGAAGCGCCAGTCGCGGCGAAGACGATCGAGCGGCTTGCGCAATGCGCGAGCGGCGCGGCCGGCATTCCAGCTCGCGCCGAGGATTTTCAGTGTCGGCACGGAGACAAACTCGGGACGGAACGCAACGTCCGAGGCGCGCGGGTGCCAGTCTTCGCCGCGCGACCACATGCGCACGGGCCGCAGCACGACCGCGCGGATTTCCCAGCGATCCGCGAGTGAGTTCAGCAGCGCGACATTTTCGAGGCCGCGCCATGAGTCGTGGCCGTCGGGGAAAATGTGCGAGATGAAGAGCAGGCGCATGGTTCAGGTTTCGTCAGTCGCTGCCGGGAGAAACAACGTGAATAGCATCGCAGGGATGAAAAGGAAGCCGTCGTAGAGGAGCACCACGCGGAAATTTCCCTGCTGCGCAATCTGCGCCGCAAAGATGGTGCCCGCGGCTGCGGCGATGCGGCCGATGTTGTAGCAGAAGCCCGCGCCGGTCGTGCGGAGCAGGACGGGGAAAAGCGGCGGGAGCAGCATCGTAAAAAGGCCGAAGACGCCGCTCCAGAATCCGACGGCTGGCAGCCAGAAATACGTCAGCGCCGCAACCGAGTGCTCGGTGCCGAACGTGGCGCTCATCGTCACCACGAAGCCGCCGAACATGAGCAGCAGCGTGCGCTTGTAGCCGATGGTGCGCGCGAGCAGGCCGGCGAAAAAATTGCCGATGATGCTGATGCCGATGATCCCGAAAAATGCCCAGCTCACGAGCGAATCACGGGCCTGCGCATTCATCGCGACAACCTCCGGAAGCACGCGCAGATGCTGCGCCTGCCAGAACATGAACGCCCACCATGCGGTGAGCGAGAATGCGCAAATGCCGATGCTGACGATCGTGATCCGGCGCGTCTCGCCGCGGAAAAGATCCATGACGGACGCCTTGCCCTGGCCTTCGTGCGCGACGGCCCACGTCTCGGGTTCAGGCACGTGGCGGCGGATGTAAAAGACAAGCAGAGCGGGCAGGACGCCGAGGAGAAAAATCCATTTCGGATGCGAGCCGCCGAGCAGCACGCCCGCGCCACACGCGACGAGCACGCCGAGGTTCACGCCGGTCTGCAGCACAGCGGCGGTCCATGGGCGCCATTTTTTCGGCCACGTTTCGGCGAGGAGCGTGGAGCCGACGGCCCATTCACCGCCGATGCCGAGTGCGGCGAGGAAGCGGAAAATCATGAGCTGCCACCACGTGTGCGCAAAGAATGAGAGGCCGGTGAAAGCTGCGTACGTGAGCACGGTGAGCGAGAGCGATCGGCTGCGCCCAATGAGATCGCCGAGCCTGCCAAAGAACGCACCGCCGAGCGCCCAGCCGATGAGGAACGCAGCCTGAATCCACGACGCCTTTTCCTTCACCTCCGGATCGCCCGTGTGCGTGCGCGCGGCGTACACGTCGTATTCCTCACGGCTCACTTTGCCGTCGTGATTCTTGTCCGCCACGGAGATCGGATCCTTCGCCATCCACTCGCTCGCATCAAGGAAGCCGTCGCCATTTTTGTCCGCCGCCGCGAAGCTGGCGTGAAACGTGTCCGTGTTCACGAGGATCGCGACGAAGGACACGGCGACGAGCGTGAAGATGTGCATGTCCAGCCCGTCGAAGAGCCAGCCGAGCCACGCGGCGAGGCCGCTCTTGAGTTGTTGCGGCGAGAGGTCACTCAGCCGCTGGGGTTCGGTGGGCATAGTTGCAGTGCGAATGCCAGAATGCGGCGGGCGGCGTCGAGGGTGAAAACGCGCGGATGCCACTGCTGAATATTTTGCCATGTCATTCGTCACGCTTCCCTGATGGCCGGGCATCTGCTAGCGATGGTTACCCCACCCCATGATCGAAGAACAAACCGAGCCCTGCACCGCCTGCGGATCGCTGCTGGAAATCACGGGAGCACCGTTGTTCGCCGAGAGGACATGCCCGGTCTGCGGCGAGCAGATCCACGTCCACCGTCAGTTCGCGCATTACGAATTGCTGGCGATGCTCGGGCAGGGCGGACAGGGCACGGTGTACCGCGCGAAGGATCTGCATCTGGATCGGCAGGTGGCGCTGAAAGTCCTGCGCCTCGATCAGGGGAGCGATCCGGCGTTTGTGCAGCTCTTCGAGCACGAGGCGAAAATTACGGCCTCGATCAACCACCCGAATGTCGTGCGCGTGTATTCGTTCGGCACGGTGGAAGATCGCGTCTATCTCGCGATGGAACTCGTGGATGGCGGGACGTTCGATGATTTGCTGGAAAAGCTCGGGCGCGTGCCGGAGGTGCGCGTGCTGGAGGTGGGCATCCAGGTGGCGCAGGGGCTGCGCGCGGGATTTGAGATGGGGCTGATCCACCGCGACGTGAAGCCGGGGAACATTCTTTTCGCAGGCGACGGCTCGGCGAAGGTCGTGGACTTCGGCCTCGCGGTCTTTCACGAGCAGGAAGCCGCGCAGACGGGCGACATCTGGGGCACGCCGTATTATCTTTCGCCCGAGCGGCTGAACCGCGAGCAGGAGGATTTTCGCAGCGACATCTACTCGCTCGGCGCGACGCTCTTTCACGCGATCGCGGGACGCCCGCCCTTCGAGGCCGAGGATGCGTCGCAGGTCGCGCTGAAACATCTGCGCACGCAGGCGGTGAGCCTCCAGACGTTCGCACCGAGCGTCTCGAATGCGACGGCCTACGTGATCAACCGCACGCTCCTGAAGAACCGCGACGAGCGGCCGGCGAGCTACGATGAATTCATCAAGCAGCTCCAGTACGCGCGCGACGAGGTGATGGCGCGCGTTGGAAAAGGCGGGGCCCCCGCGCCCAAATCGCGGGTGGTGCTCGATGACGCACAGAGCAAGAAGGCGATGAACTGGCTCACGATGGTGATTTTCGTGATGCTCCTGGCCGGGCTCGGCATCGGAGGATATTTCATCTTCCGCGGCGGCGACGATGCCGCGGACGGCACACCTGCGAAGCTCGAATCGTTCGGCCCGGGATGGGCCGAGGCGAAGCAGCTCCTCATGGACGGCAAATGGAAGGAGGCCAAATCGGCATTCGCGACGCTCGCCGGGAAAAGTTCCGGGAGTTCGAAACAGTTCGACTGGGCCATCATCCACGAGGCGCTCGCCGCGCAGTTTGCCGCGGGCGGAGATGCCGCCGCGAAGGTCATCAGCAAGCTGCCGGACAGCTCGACTCCGGTGCGGAAGTTCTTTGTGGATCACATCCGGCCCAAGCTCGCCGCCGGCGACGTGATCCCTGCGGCGGAAGCCGGCGGCTTCAATGCAACCACGCACGAGTCGCTCGGCACACTGTTCCTCGCACTGCGCGACTATGAGCTGGGAGACGTGGGGCACGCCGGCCCGCTTTTCAGCCAGTTCACCACCCTCAAGCCCGAGCCCGCGCTGGCGTGGCTCTCCGACTACAAGCAGCTCGCAAAGCCGTACGAGAATGAGTTCATCACCTTCAACAGCGCGGCCGACGCGTGGAAAAATGCGCGCAACGAACGCGAGCAGGTCCAGGCTCTCGGCTATCTGCGCACGCTGCCGGGCAAGCTGCCACAGGACAGCAAGCTGCTGCCGTCGGCAAAAACACTCCTCGCCGAGGCGCAGCGCCGCATCGATGCGCTCCGCACCGAGAAAAATAAGAACAACTTCGCCTTCAAGGCCAAGGCCCGTGCGAGCGCATCGAACCAGAACGAAGGCCCGGAGAAGGCCGTGGACGGCGACCCCGGCTCGCGCTGGAGCGCCGGCGGCAACGCCGAGAAATGGATCGCCCTCGACCTCGGCGCGGCTCGCAACATCTCGCACTGGACGCTCACGACCTCATCGATCACCGACGGCAAGACGGAGCAGAATCTGAACGGCTTCAAGCTCCAGCGCAGCGACGATGGCAGCGCGTGGACCGACGTGGACAAGGTCGAGGACAACCGCAGCGCGATCGTGGATCGCATGGTCGCACCCTTCACCGCGAAGCAGGTGCGCATCCTCATCACGAGGGAAACGCGCAAGCCTGCGGACAAGAATGCGCGCATTCAGGAGATCGTCCTCACCGGCGGGCCGGCGCCGATCAAGCCCAGCCATGGGCCAAGCCAAAGCCTCGCGATGCGCTTCTCGCTGAAGTCGGATTTCCTCACCGGCCCCGTTGGCGACACGGGCGCGGCGGGCAGCGTGCAGTTCAGCGAGGCGGACGGGAAATTCACGGTGAAAGGCAGCGGCAGCGACATCTGGGCCAATGCCGACGCGTTTCAATTCGTCTGGCAGCCCGTCGCCGGCGACTGCGAACTCGTCGCGCAAATCGCATCCGTGCAGCCGCAATTTTCGCAGGCAAAGGTCGGCCTCATGATCCGCGCGGACTTCGCGAAGGACGCCAGCGAGGTCAGCGCGTGCCTCTTTGCGGCGAACAAGATTCAGTTCCTCAGCCGCGCCGGAAACGGCAAGCCCACCACCTCGAAGGACAAGGTCGCAAAGACGGCCCCGATTTGGCTGAAGCTCGTCCGCAAAGGCGCAGTGATCACCTGCTACGATTCCGCCGACGGCAAGGCGTGGGCGGAGAACGGCCACGAGACGCTCGCCAATGTCGAGGGACCCGCATTCGTCGGCCTCGCCGTGTGCTCGCACGTGAGGGATCAGCTCGCCACCGCGGTGTTCACCGACGTGAAGCTGCAAAAGGCCGCGCCTGCACCGCGACCCGCAAGTCCCCCGCCCGCTCCAGTGAAACCTTGAGCCCCGGCACGCGCCCTGATACTCGCGGCGCGATGCAATTCTCCAACGTCACCGCACTCGCCAAGGCCAATGTCTATTTCGATGGGCAGGTCGTCAGTCACACGATCCTCCTCCCCAGCGGGGAAAAGAAAACACTCGGCCTGATCTACCCCGGCAAGTTCCACTTCGGCACTGGCAAGGCCGAGCGCATGGAGATCACTGCAGGCTCGTGCAGCGTGAAAATTGACGGCAGCGGCGACTCGCACCGCTACGCCGCCGGGACGCACTTCGATGTCGCGGCGAACAGCGGCTTCGACATCGAGGTCGCCGACGGCATCTGCGAATACGTCTGCTCGTTCCTCGACTGAAGCCCGCCGCACAACTCACGGTCACGTTCAGCGGTCGAGGCGACGGAGGCCACGGAGACATGAGCCGAGCCGAAAAGTTCCAGCGCTTTCGCGGCCTGATCGAGGAATGCCGTGCTCTCGCTCCGGAAGGTCTTCGGCTATCCGTCAGCGGTTCCCTTGGCCAAAATGTGCGCCTGTGTGTCTGCGATGAGCGGGACGTGGGCGTCGAGCATCGCGATCGGCACGGACCGCGGCAGGAGTTCCATGAGCACATCCACGGGCCTCAATTGCCGTTGCATGGGGAATCCGGGCCGCGCTTTTGTTAAAGCCTCCATCCTCTTGGTCTGCCGATAACAAAGGACTACGGCGCAGGAAAACAACCAAGGCAGCAGGGCTCCCTAAAGCAGGAAGATCGCGAGGCAACCCAGGCAGAGAGACACGGACATCGCTCACGGCATCCCGCCAGAATCCAATGCGTGCTCACAGCATGCGGGCATGATTTTCGGGACCGCCATTTTCGCGAATACAAAAAGGAATGCCGCGTGCGGCACGGGGATCATTTGGTGATTTTGAAGTGGTCGAGTTCTTCGCCCTTGATGCTAAGCTGGCGCATCTCGAAGGTCGTGGGCGTGAGGTCCACAAGCGAGAAGCTGTGCTGGTCGGCGGTGAATTTTTCCGTGAGCGGCTGGTAATTCTCCGGCGTCTCGGCGGTCATCTTGGCGACGGTCTTTGCAAAGTCGGTCTTGTAAAGTGTGGCTCCCCCGCCGCCGCTGACGATGTGGATGATGCCGTCCGGCTTCGTCTTCGTGATGCCGTCGAACGAGGTGTCGAATCTGAACATGCCATTCACGCGGCCGCGCGGATCACGCGTGGGCGGGTTCGGCGTGAAATGGAGCGGCTTCGAGCGCTGGTAGTTGTGGACGTGGCCGGCGAAGACGACATCCACGCCGCACTTTTCAAACATCGGCTCGAGCAGCCGCATCTTTTGCTCCGAGTAGTGCTGCGGCGAGGTGTGAAATGCGGGCGCGTGGAAGCAGACGAATTTCCACGGCTGCTTGCTCGCCATGAGATCCTTCTCGATCCACGCCTGAATGGCCTCGGGTGTGGTGTAGGTGTTGGTGTCGAGGCAGACGATGTGCGCGGGACCGTAGTCGAACGAATACTCGCTGAGCGCGGGGTATTCCGCGCCTGCGCGGACCCTGAATGCCTGCGCGACCTTCGGGTCCTTGCCGAGCGCGGTATTCCACGGCCCGGGGCCGGGGCCATTCTTTGGCACACTGAAAAAGTAGAACGCGGAGAACGCGTCGGGGTAGTCGGGGAGCTTCGAGTTGTCGGCGTCGTGGTTGCCGATGACGGGATAAAACGGGATCGAAGCCATGAGCGGCGCACCGGTTTTTTCGCCGGGCGCCGCGACGTCGTTGTACGTCGTCCAGTAGTGGTGCATGTACTGCAGCGCGCGTCCGCCGGAATAGACGATGTCGCCAAGCGCGATGAGGAAGTCGGGCTTCTGCTTGGAGATTTGAAATGCGATCGCGTTTTGCTCCGGCTTGCCATTCGCGAGATCGCCGACGGCCACGAAACGGATCGGCTTTTGCGATGATGCGCGCGTCTTGAATACGCCCTCCCGCACGACGGCACCCGCGAGTTTCACACGATACGTGACCTCGCTGTCGAACGGCAGACCGGTGAGTTCCGCCCGGTATCGAAGGTAGTGCTGTTCGGTTTCAGGGATCACCGGAGCGGCTTCCTTGGTGACCATGTCCTTGATTTCCTCGACGCTCGTCGCGGGATTTTTCGGCGTCACCGGCGCTGCCGGTTTCGCACCGGGCTTCGGCTTTGCAGGGGCAAAATCAAGGGCAAGACGCTCCGCCTTCGCGGCCTTCATCGGCTGGCCGGCGGTGCCGAATTCGACGGTGAATTCCCCGGACTTTTGATCCGTGAGCCACGTGAGGCTTTTCACGTCGGTGCCGCTGAGCGACGCGCCGTTGCCGGGCTGGACGTAGGGTTTCACAAGCACGGTCTGCGCGTGCGCGAAGGCGGTGAGCGTGGCGAGCGGGAGGAGGAGTCGGGTCAGCATCGGGTGGAAGGACAGCATCGGGAATCCGGGATGCGCTGCGCAATTGGAATCCACCTCGCTGGCCGCCTTTCGCAGACTGCTGCGTGCAGCACAATTTTTTCCACAGCGGGCTTGCGCGATTTGCCGCCGCCGCTAGAACGGGCGTCCCTCAACCTCAAAGACCCTCATCAATATGTCAGAACGCATCGGATTTGTCGGAGTCGGCCGCATGGGCGCAAACATGGCGCGCAGACTGAAGGACGTCGGCTACCAATTGACCGCCGTGTATGACATCAACACCGCGGGCGCTGCGGAACTCGCGAAGGAACTCGGTGCGGAAGCATGCACGAAGCTCGCGCGCGTAACGGAGCTGAGCGACGTCGTCGTCACCGTCGTGACCGACGACAAGGCGCAGCTCAACATTTTCACGAACAAGAAGGACAACCTGCTCGTGGGCGCAAAGGGCCGCACCTTTGTGAACTGCGCGACCATCTCTCCTGCGGTGCATGTGCAGGTGGAAAAGCTTGCGAAGAAGGCGAAGGCCGCGTCGCTCGAAGGCTGCATGGCCTCCTCGATCAATCAGGCGCGCGCCGGCACGCTTTACCTCATGTGCGCGGGAGAAAAGGCGACCTTTGAAAAAGTGAAGCCCCTCCTCTCGAAACTCTCCGACGAAGGAAAGCTGATGCGCTACATCGGCAAGGCCGGCCAGGCCGCGCAGTTGAAGGCGCTCGTGAACATGGTCATGAACATCAACACCGCCGGCCTCGCGGAAGGCCTCGGCCTCGCGGATGCGCTGAAGCTCGATCTGAAAGTGGTCGCCGAAGTGTTCAGCCAGACCGGCGCGAACAGCCGCGTGCTCGCGACCGATGGCGAGGACATGATCAACCGCGACCACTCGTGCTTTTTCAGCGGCGCACACGCCGCGAAGGACAGCGGCATCGCGCTCACGCTCGGCAAGCAGCAGAAGCTCGCCCTTCCCCTCGCCGCCGCGACCTGCGCGCAGTTCACGAAGATGACCAAGTTCGGCCTCGGCGGCCTCGACAAGAGCGGCATCGCCGAACTTACTTTCAAAGGTCGCGGGCCTAAGAAAGGCGCGAAGAAAAAGAAGTAGTATCCGCTTCCCATAATCACCTCCCCGCACACGCGGCGGACCCAACAAACCAACAACAACCAAACCAACACATACTATGAGCTACGTTCCATTGATCAGTTCCGGAGTCGCCGGCCCCCTCGGTGCCCTCCATCTCCCCCGCCTCTGGCTGAAAGTCAGTCTCGAAGCAGCGGGCAAACTCGCCACCGGCTATCCCGGCATCGGCGCAGGCTACGACCAGATGACCTGCGATCAACTCGGCCTCGACGCCGCAGCGGTGAAGAGCTTCATCGCCGGCAACAAGCCCACCTACACGCAGTTCGAAGCGTGGGTGCGCCAGAACGGCAAGAAGCTCTCGAAAGCCGACATCCAGCGCCACAACCTCGCCATCCTCGGCTACTGCCACGGTGACGACGTTCGCAAGGGCATCCTCACCGCCGCGGGCCTGCCCGACGACGGCAGCGTGCTCCCCGGCGCGATCGACCTCAACAACATCGACGACTGGCAGGAATTCCACGCCGCCGTCCTGAAGTAAGGCGCGAGCCAACGAATTAAGAAAAGCCGGTGCGGGAAACTGCACCGGCTTTTTCGTTTTCCAGCGACGACGAGAGCGCGACGCGGTCAGCCAAAGAACGCCTGCCATGCGAGTCGCAAAGCCAGTGCGAGCGCGACCGCGATGAACAGCGGGCGAATGATCCGGGTGCCGTGTGCGATCACCAGCCCGCTCCCGAGACGCGCACCTGCGAGTTGCCCGATGATCATCGCGAGGCCCGCGTCGAAGCGCAGGCACTTCCCCAAGGCGAACGTGATCAGCGCGGCGAGATTGCTCGCGAGATTCAGCGCCTTTGTCGTGCCCGTAGCGGCACGCAAGTCCTGGCCCAGCGTGAGCACGCACGCGAACATCCAGAACGATCCCACGCCGGGGCCGAAGAATCCGTCGTAGAACCCCAGCAGCGCGCCGAAGATGAGCGCGAATGCCGTCATTCCGATCCTTGCCGCCCGCGAGCGCTCGCCGAGTTTTCGATTGAGCAGCGTGTAGATCGCAACAGTGATGAGCAGACTGGGCACGGTGCGCCGGAGCAGTGCGGGATCCATGACCGCAACGGCCCATGCGCCCCCTGCGGCTGCTACAAATGTGATCACGAGGGTCAGCCGCAGCGAACGCCACCCGATGAGTCCGGCGCGCGTGTAATGCGCCACGGCGAGCAATGTCCCGGACGTGGACTGCAGCTTGTTCGTCCCGAGCGCGACCTGCGGCGGCAGCCCGGCCCAGAGCAGCGCGGGCACGGAAATCAATCCGCCGCCGCCAGCGATGGCATCAATGAATCCCGCCGCTGCGCCGGCGAGCGCCAGCAGGAGATATTGCCACCATTCGAGATTCACGCGGACACGTTTACGGCGGACGTGGACGCTCTCCGAATCATATTCGCAATCGCGAGCAGCAGCGGAACAATCACCGGCTGCGCGACAGCGTGATTTTCACCTGCAGGCCATCCGGAGTGCAATTCGCCGCGACGACACTCCCGCCGCAGGCCTCGATGCAGCGCTTCACGATCGCGAGGCCGAGCCCCGCGCCGCCGGTGGTGCGCTGGCGCGCAGCCTCGGGTCGGTAAAATAGATCGAAGATTTTCCCCAGCGCATCTGCCGGGACACCGGGGCCGTGATCGCGCACGCTGATCTCGATGGCATCGCCCGCATCATGCGCGCGGATTTCGATCGGGCCTGCGTGCGCGGCGTAACGGACGGCATTGCGGAGGATGTTTGAGAGCGCGCGATCGAGCGCCTCGCGGATCGCGCGCAGTTGCAGTTCGGCGGGAACGTGGACCTCCACACGAGCATCCATAGCTTCGCGCGAGACGACGTCCGCGACGAGTTTACCCAACGGAAAATCTTCCGGCTCGACGCGCTCAGGGAGCGTGGCGGCCTTGGAGAACGAGAGCACCTCCTCGACGAGCCGGGCCATGTGCTGGAGTTCACGATCGAGCTTTTCAATGTAGCCCGCCTGCTCCGGCACGGCGCGCTGCTCGACGATGCCGAGCGCGCGCTGCATCCGCGCGATGGGCGAGCACAGTTCATGCGCCACGTCCGCCGTGAGACGGCGCTGATGCCCCACGTATTCGCCGAGCTGCGCAGCCATCGTGTTCACGGATGCGCCAAGTTCGCCGAGTTCGTCGCGGCGCTGCGCGGGCAGGCGCACGTCAAACCGGCCCTCGGCAATGGTACGTGCCGCCGTATTCACCCGGCGGATGGCGCGCGTGATGCCTCCGACGATCGGCAGCCACACGAGAGCCGAGACGGCGAATGCCGCCGCGATGAGCCAGAGCCAGGGCCGCGGGTCAAAGAACATGCCACCACCCGTGATCGTGTCGGAGACAATCAGAACCGTCACCGGCCGTGGATCCACGGGATCATCGTGCACGAGGTTTACGTGGATGCCTGCCCAGTATTTTGCAGGCTCACCGGCTCGCAGGAAATACATGAACCGGGCTGGCGGCCCCTGTCCTGGTGGATTGCGCCTTTCCCCGGATGAATCCTGCCGCGGCGGATCTTCCGGGCGCGGATTGCGCGGGGGCGGGCCACGCCGATCCCGGAGTTTTTCCACGACTGTAGCGGGAGGATTCAGCGCGGGACCGGCGACCTGGCGGCCGTCATTGCGGAAGATCGCAAACGTCACGCCATTCGCCGCGTGGTAGCGATCGAGCACTTCGTTCCAGCGATTCGCGGGGCGTTCACGCAGGTCGGCATTGATAAGCCCGCTCATCGCCTCGATCCGCTGTGTCGCCGGGCCCGCGAGCAGCCATTCCATCCCGACGCGGAACTGCATGCGTGCAAAGCCGTATGCGAGGGCCGCGACAAGCGCGAGGTTCACGAAGAACCAGAAGAGCACCTTGCCATAGAGCGGGAAGCGCAGTCGCATGACGTCAGCATTCCGGGACGACGAGCATGTAGCCGACGCCGCGCACGGTCTTGATGAAGCTCGGCTCCTTCGGATCGTCTCCAAGCTTTTTGCGCAGCGAGGAAATATGCATGTCGATTGCGCGGTCGAACACCTCCCACTCGCCACCGCGCAATTCCTCGAAAAGCTGATCGCGCGACTTCACCCGGCCCTTGGCCGATGCGAGCGCGAGCAGCAGTTCGAACTCCGTCCGCGTGAGAGTGAGCGCCTTGTCGTCCAGCGACGCGGAGTGCGTATCGACGCAAATGCGGAGCGGACCCGCAGCAACTTCGCGCATCGGCGCAGGCGCGGCATTTTCCGACACCCAACCCGCACGCCGCACCGCCGAGCGCAGCCGTGCGAGCAATTCGCGCGAGGAAAAAGTCTTCGGCAGATAGTCGTCTGCGCCGAGTTCGAGACCGACGATGCGATCGGTCTCGTCGCCGCGCCCCGTGAGCATGAGCACTGGCACTTTCGATTTTGCTCGGATGCGGCGCAGAACCTCGAAGCCGTCCACATCGGGCAGCATCACGTCGAGGATCACCGCGTGCCACGCTTCAGCGACCGCACGTTCCGCACCGCGAGCACCAGTGTGCTCCGCTTCCACGCGGAACCCGAGCGGTGTGAGGTAATCGGCAGTGAGTTCGCAGAGGTCCTCGTCATCATCGATCACGAGGACGCGCATGCCTTCGCGGGGCTTCGTGGATGAACTTGGAGCAGGCGGAATCATTGGCGCTTGAATGTAAAGCTAAGCGGCGAACGGATGCATGGCGCGCAGATTTACCCTTTGCTGACAATTATGCGCCACCGTTCCGACGCTTTGCTGACAAGGGGAATCCATGTTGGGCAAGTCCCATCCCGCCCGACTGATTCGCTTCATGAAAATCAAATCCTTCCTGTCCCCGCTAGTCCTCGGTCTCGCCGGACCGCTCTGCACACTCGCGCACGACAACGGTGCGGCTCACAGCAAGACACCGCTTTATGCTCACGCATCTTCCGCACAACCGCCCCCGGAAATGCTGGAATTCCTCCGAGATGGAAAAGGCATTCCCTTGGCAGACAGCAAGGCCATCAAAGCCCTGGCTGCGCGCTATCTTTCGCGGAGATCGAACCGGCCTGCGGCTGCCGGCAGCAGCGCTCCGTGGGCATTCACGCAGAGAAAAACCGCGAACCCTCATGCTGCCGCTCCCACATGGCAGTACGTGACCACGCCTTTCAACCCGCTCGATGCACTGATGGACCCATCGCTCATGCTGACTTCCTACACGCCGCCGACGGGAAATGGCGCGCTGATGGCCGCGTCGTTCGGGGCGTTTAAGCCGCGCGTCCGCTTCTTCTGGGATTCCACGACCTTTTACGAGGAGTCCGACAACATGCCCGACAACGCGCAGATGCCGAACCTCATGGTCGGCATCACCTCGTGGCAGCAGCAGGTACCCCTGCCGGCGGCCTACTTTGCGAGTGTGACCAATCCCGAGGGCAACGCGGGCTCGCTCGGCTTCGGTCAGCCGAATTACTGGCGTTTGCCACTCACTCCGACGGTCGCGACGTCGCCGATCCTTATCTTCACCTCTGGCAGCACGACGAATAGCTTCCAGCGCGGCGCCATCGCGCTCGCGTCAAACGGAATTGCGATCTTCAACCCCGCGAACAACACGGGCCGCGTGTCCTATGAGATCGGCGAACTCGACAAATACGGTGGCCACTGCGGACTGGCGGATGACTATCACTATCACATCATCCCGACCCACCTATCGAGCCGCTTCGGTGGGCCGTTGGGCGACGACAAGCCGTTGGCTTGGGGCTTGGATGGATATCCGATCTATGGCTTTTTGGAGCCCAATGGCACGACGCGGCAGGCATTGGATTCGCATGGGGGTCACGACAATGGCAATGGCTGGGGCTATCACTATCATGCAATGGGAACCACGACGGCTGATGCCACGCATCCCTACGGCACGCCGCAATCGCCTTACACAATGACCACCTTCCATGGCACCGTGGTGAACTTTGGCGGGCAGGTGGACGGCCAGCCGGAAGTCGGTTCGCTTCGTGCGTCGGGCACCGGCGGATACACTGCGCAGCCGGTGGCGGGTGCTTCGATCACGGCGTTCAAAAACCCGGTGGCGCTCTCGACGGATGGCTCGGGGCACTTGGTGGAAAATGTCGGCGGCACTCGTTCGCAGGATTCCTTCCTGATGCGCGTGCTGATCAGCGGCATCAGCTACGACCAGTGCTGGAAGATCAATCGCAACGTCAATCCGCGCACGCTCACGATCACATGGCGGTTGTCCGGTGCCACGACGACCACGACTTATACCCCAGGTAATGCCACGGCTATCGCGCGGCTGGCGACTTATGGCATGGCGGG
>JBDSAR010000665.1:0-4010 GCA_039922035.1 Chthoniobacteraceae bacterium | reverse complement strand
TTCGTCGGAGCGAAAGTGAACGCAAAAATGGCGCAGAACAGCAGCGCGAACCTCGTCGCGATGGAGGCGCGGGATTGGCCGGGCGTGCTGATGCTGAAAGCTGATGAGTTCATTGCGATTGATTCATCCTGGGACGGTCCGGCGTCATATTTGCGAAGTCTGGGAGACGCAAACGGACACGGCTGGATGCCGACGACAGGGCGAAATTGGGCGCACAGAAAAGTCCGTCACTTGATGCGAAGCAAGTACTTTGTGAAATTTTTCACAAAGTCCCCATCGCCCCTCGGCGGGATGCCTGCGCCTACCCGTCGTCCGACAGTAATTCCACGATCTGGAACCAGTGCTTCTCCAGCGTCTGCAGTGTGTCCACGATCGCCTCGAACGTCACCGGCTTCACGATGTAGCTGTTCACGCCGAGGTCGTAGCTGCGGTACACATCAGCGTCGTCCTTGGATGTCGTCAGCACGGCGACCGGGATGTTTCGCAGGGCGGGTGTGTTCTTGAGTTCCTTCAGCACCGTGCGCCCGTCCTTTCGCGGCATGTTCAGGTCCAGCAGGATCAATCCCGGCCGCGGCGCCTGCGCGGGCGGTGCGAATTGACCTCTCGCGTTCAGGTAGTCCATCAGCTCCTCGCCGTTCTCGACGAATCGCAGGTCGTTGATCAGCCGCGCATCCTTCATCGCTTCCGCGGCGAGCACGCGGTCACCGGGGTCGTCGTCGGCCATGAGGATGGTGATTGGCTTCGGTTGAGGATTCATCGCGTAGAGTGGTGAAACTTTGCGTGCGGCAGGATATTGAGCCTTGGCGGGGGGAACAAGGCAATCACGATCCGTGCAGAATATCAGCATAAATGAAGGCGCGCCTTGTCGGCTTTGAGTGGCCATTTTTCAAGATGGCGGAGGGGGCGAGATTCGAACTCGCGGGACCTTGCGGCCCGTCGGTTTTCAAGACCGATGCATTAGACCGCTCTGCCACCCCTCCGAAGAGTCGCTCATATTTGGCAGACGCTCCGCCGCCTGCAACTGGAATGTCGCGGCGCACGCATCACAGCGCGGGAATCGCCTGCTCCAGCAAATCCGCAAGGCTAGCCGCCGCGCGCGCGCCCGTCTCCATCACCTCGGAATGCGCGAGCGGCTCACCGCTCAGCCCTGCAGCCCAATTCGTGAGGCACGAAAATCCCGCGACCTCCAGTCCCAGCGCGCGCGCCTGGATCGCCTCCAGCGCGGTGCTCATGCCGACCGCGTCGGCTCCGAGCCTTTGCAGCATCCGCACCTCGGCGGGCGTCTCGTATTGCGGGCCGAGCAAGCCGGCGTACACGCCTTCGTGCAGCGTCATCCCGTGCGATTTTGCGGCGGTGGAAAAGTGTGCGCGCAGACGCTTCGAGTACACCTCGCTCATGTCGAAAAAATTTGCGCCGCCGAGCAGCGGTGAAGTCCCGGTGAGATTCAGGTGATCACCGAGCATCATCCACGAGCCCGGCGCGAACTGCGCATTGCACGTCCCCGCCGCATTCGTGAGCACGAGCCTGCGGATGCCGCGCTCGGCCATCCAGCGCACGTTCGCCGTCACCTCCGCCGCGCTGCGCCCCTCGTACAGATGCACGCGCCCGCGCGCTGCGACGATTGGGACGCCGCCGATTTTTCCGAAGACAAATTCCCCCGCGTGTCCCGGCACGCACGACTTCGGCAGCCCTGCGATTTCCGAATACGGCACCACCGCCTCCACATTCATCCGGTCTGAAAATCCGCCCAGCCCCGAACCGAGCACGAGACCCCATTGCGGACGGAATTTTTGCCAGGACATGCGTGCAGCGTGTTCGGCGCGCGCCGTTCGCGCAAGATTCCGTCGCGCGGAACGCAGCGCTATTTCGAAGCCGCGGGCTCGGCGGGTTTTGCCGGTTCGGGCTTCGGTGCGGACTGGGCCGCAGGTCTCGGTGCCTCGGGTTTTGTCTCCGCGGGTTTCGCCGGCTGCCCTTCCTTGGAAAAATTCACGCTGGAGAGCAACTGCCGGATCGTCTCGGCGGGGAGCACCATCGTCTCCACGCGGCCGGAGCGCGCGATCACGAGTCCGACCACGTTGCCGTCGAGATCCGTCACCGGGCCGCCGCACTGCGTCGCCTGGAGCGGCAGGTCGGTCTGCATCACGGATGGGAAGTCCGTCCGCCTTTTGCTGATCGTGCTGCCCATGCTATTCATCTTGTCGTTGCGGTCCCCCATCCCGGCGGCCATCGAGGGGCGTTCTGCGAGTGCGATTTCCTTTTCCACGATCGCCTCGCCGCGCTGGAATTTCAGGCGCACCTTGTCGCCCACCTTTCGATCCGAGACCATCTTGGTGAACATGAAAAGGGACTCCGGCTTCTTCCCGTCGAGTTCGAGGATGCGATCCGACTCCTGCAGTCCCGACGTCTTGGCCGGACCGCCGGGCACGAGCTTTTCAATCTTCAGGCCGCGCTCATCGCTCGTGAGCTGCACGCCGAGGAAGCCGCGCCCTTTCGTCTGCTCGTTGCGCACCTGCACGCTCACGATCCCGATGGCCACCGGCTCGCGGCCATCCGGCGCCACGGCGGTGATGAATGTGCCGACCTGCAGCGCGCCGCGCTCGGACCACTTCACCGCGGGCATGGCATTCGCAGTGGTTTTCAAAAGCGCGAGGTCGTGATCGGGCCACGTGCGCACGACCTTCGCCGCGACCCATTCGCCCTTGATCTGGCACTGGAGTTCCGCCGCCCTGCTCACTTCGCTCGCCTTCGTGAGCAGCCATCCGTCGCCCCGCACACCGGTCGCAAATGCGAGCGGGTCCGCCGGCTTTTTCGCATCGCGCAGTGCGAACGTGGCGGGCGCTGCCGCGAGGGCGCCGGGGCTGTGACCTTCGAGCAGTTGCCCGAAATGATCCGCGAGCTTCTTCTCCGCTTCCCTGCTGAAGCCCGGCATCCCGCCGAAACCGAGCCCTTTGAAAAGGTCGGGATTTTTCTCCTTCATTAGCCTCAGCAGCTCAGGGAGTTCGGCCTTCTTCAGCTCATCCTCGGGCACGCCCTGTTCCCCCAGGGCTTCGCGCAGACGTTCGAGCAGTTCCTTTGGATCGAAATCCGGGTTGCCGCGCCTCCGCTCCGCGCGGCCGCGCCGATCATCCGGCTGATCCGCGGAGTCCTTCTTCGGCGACCTCGCATTCTCCGGTGTCTCGGGTTTGGAGTCCGGGGCCTTCTTGATTGCCCCATTGAGCGTCCCGGAGGCGAGCAGTGCGGCGATGATGAATGTGCGGATCATGGTGTGTGGAATGTTACGGTTTGCGTGGCGGGAGCGGCTCCATGCGCTTTCGCATCTCGGTCTCGGAAATGAGGATGACCTCCGTGCTTTTCTCCTCGGTGCCGCGACGGTAGGTGATCGCGAGCTTCTGGCCCGGTTTGCATTTCTTCAGCTTTGCCGCGACCGCCTTTGCCGTGGCCGTCGCGTCGCCGCCGAGGCGCAGGATCACATCGCCCGCCTTCACGCCCGCCGCTGCGAGCGGCGACTTCGGCTGCACTTCCTTCAGCACCGCTTCCGCGCGGGCGGTGTCGAACACCGCACCGAGCACGGCTCCGCCGACCGGGTGCCAGTCCGGCTGGGTGGGCGGCCGGCCCCACTTTTTCCCCTCCAGCATTTTTTCCCACGACGCCGTCGCTGCATTCACCGGCGCGTCGCGGTTGAAGCTCAGGCTCTCCGAGATGGACGAGTGGATGCCGACGACCTTGCCATCGAGATCAAAAAGCGGTCCGCCCGAGTCCCCGCCAATCAGCGTGCAGTCGCTCACGAGAAAGCCGCCCATGTTCTTCGAACTGATGCGCCCGATGCGCGCGGGCGGCGGGCGCCGCATGTCGAAGCCGCCCGGATGCCCGAGCGCGATCACGATGCTCGTCAGTTCGAGTTTGTCCGAGTCGCCCATCTCGGCCACGGGATATTTTCCCGGCTCGATGATTTTCGCGAGCCCCACATCGCGCGTGTAGTCTGCGCCGAGCACCTTGCACTTCGCCTGTTT
>JBDSAR010000664.1:0-3462 GCA_039922035.1 Chthoniobacteraceae bacterium | reverse complement strand
TGAGCGAGCCGAGATTTGCGAAGCCGAGGCCGAGCGTGCGGAAGATGTGCGAGTTCTCCGCGATTTCCTTGATGGGGTAGCTCGCGTTGTCCACGACGATTTCCTGCGCGGTGATGAAGAGGCGCACCGCGGCCTTGAAGCGCTCGATGTCAAATTCGCCGTCGGCCTTCTTGAACTTCATGAGGTTCAGCGACGCGAGATTGCACGCCGTGTTGTCGAGGAAGAGATACTCGCTGCACGGGTTCGTGCTGTTCTGCCGCTCGGTGCCCTTGCAGGTGTGCCACTTGTCGATCGTGGTGTCGAACTGCACGCCGGGATCGCCGCAGAGGTGCGTGCCCTCGGCGATTTTCTTGAGCAAAGTGCGCGCGTCCTTTTTCTCGCACGGCTGCCCGTCGGTCACGCGCTTCGTCCACCACTCCCGGCCGGCGACGGCGGCGTCCATGAATTCGTCGCTCACGCGGACTGAGAGATTTTCATTCTGGAACATGACCGATCCGTACGCGTCGCCGTTGAACGATCCATCGTAGCCCATTTCGATCAGCGCCCACGCCTTTTTCTCCTCCTTCGTCTTCGCCTCGATGAATTCCTCGATGTCCGGATGCCAGTCCTTCAGCGTGTTCATCTTCGCCGCGCGGCGCGTCTTGCCGCCGGACTTCACGACATTCGCGACCTGGTCATACACTTTCAAAAACGAAAGCGGCCCGCTCGGGCGACCGCCGCCGGAGAGCTTCTCACGCGTGCTGCGCAGCGACGAAAGATCGGTGCCCGTGCCGCTGCCAAATTTGAACAGCATCGCCTCCGAATGCGCGAGGTGCATGATGGACTCCATGTTGTCCTCCACGCTCTGGATGAAGCACGCGCTGCACTGCGGGTATTCGTACTGCGTCGGCGCCTTCTGCGCGATTTTCGTCTCACGATTGATGAAATAGTTCCCCTCCCCGCGGCCGACGCCCGTGCCGTACTGCTGGTAGAGCCCGCAGTTGAACCACACTGGCGAATTGAACGCGCCGAACTGGTTCACGCAAAGCCAAGTCAGCTCGTTGTAGAAAACGTCCGCTGAGTCCTTGTCGGCAAAGTAGCCGTCCTTCATGCCCCAATCCGTGATCGTGCGCGTGACGCGGTGGATGAGCTGCTTCACCGAGCGCTCACGCCCGCCCTTGTAAGGATTGGTGCCCTTCGCCACATCGCCGTAGAAATATTTCGACACCGCGATTTTCGTCGCAAGCGGCGACCATGACGAGGGCACCTCAATGTCCTCCTGCTTGAAGAACGCCTTGCCCGTGTCGTCGGTGATTTCCGCGGTGCGGAGTTCCCAGGTGATCTGATCAAATGGCGCAACCTTCGCGTCGCTGAAAACGCGTTCAAATTGGAGGCCATTGGTGGACAGGCGGAGAGCCGAGCGACGGCTGGAAGGAGCAGCGGGGTGAGCGCTTTTGGAGCGGCGTGAGGACATCAGTTTGGGCGTGGTGGTAGGCATTGTGAATAACTTGGTGAAAACGTTGGGACCACAAGCCCAAGAACCGGTGAATTGACTGGGGTGACCCTGTGAACAACCACTCTATCTTGGGCGTGGGGAGAGATAAAACCACAACCCCTAGCGGTATCCAAGAACAAATACCGGTATCCCAACAAAAACGTTTTGGCCGTGAATTTGTACTTGCCAGCAGCCCAATCGCACGCTCTCCAAGGCAAAAAAACACTTCCAGAACACCTCAGCCGTGGAACCAGCATCAAATGCCACTCTCGCGAGGAGCGAGGCCCGCAAACCTGCATTCGCAGAGAGTGGAACATTTGCATGGCAAATCGGAAAATTTCCTGTGACGAAACACTCGCGATGCACAGCTTAGAAAGCAAACGCAGGAATCGCCCTCACCGCGCCTTTGCGTCCGACAAATATCGTCTTTTTTGCATTATCTGAGCGAAACGATTCGCGAAAACCGTAACACCACTCGGCAAAACGGGAGCGGCGGCTTCCAAGTCACCGACAAGCACCGCGGCGGCTCGGAATCCGCCGCCCCCAGAATCGCCCCCCTTCGCCTTTCGACCTCACCCGCGCGCCGCTGGCACAGGTGCGACTTTCCACCGCTTGTGCATCCAGATCCACTGCTCGGGATGCCGCAGCAGCGCGCGCTCCATCGCCGCATTGAACGCCCGTGCAGTCTGGCGGATCGCCTCGCTCGTATTCTCATGCTCGACCACCGGCACCGGTTCCTCGAAGCGCAGCACATGCGTTCCGTCCGCCTCGCGCCAGCTCGTCGCGGGCAGCACGGGCGCGCCCGTGTCCATCGCGATGATCGGCAGGCTGCGGAACGTATTCGCCGGCTGCCCGAGAAAATCCGCGACCACACCCTCGCGCGCCGTCGCATGCTGGTCGTAGATGAAGACCACGATCCGCTGCTGCCCGAGCAGATCGAGGATCGTGTCGAGCGATCCGCGTCTCGCGATAGTGCCGAATCCGGCGCGGCGGAAGCGCCACGTCACATACGCATTCAGCGGCGCAGGCTTCAGCGGCTTCCGCACAAAATGGAACAGCCCTTTGAACTGCGAAAACTCCCCGATGCCCGCGACCGTCGCGACCTCCCAGTTTCCAAAATGCCCCGTGAGCAGCAGCAGCCCTTTCCCTTGTGCGTAGGCACGTTCAACGTTCTCGATCCCCTCGATGCGGATCATCGCCTTCTTCCGCTTCGCCGACATCCACGGCAGCCGGAAAAATTCGCTGAGGAACCGCGCGAAGTGCCCATAAAAAGACTGCGCCAGCCGCACGATGTCAGGCTCCGAGAGCACATCGCCGAAGACACGCCGCATGTTCGCCAGCACCGTGCCGCGCTTGATCGGCAGCAGGTGGTAAAAAAGTTTCCCAAACCACGGCACCTCGATCTTCCTCGTCTCCGCGACCGCGACGGCCGACGCACTCGTGTCCGTATGCGTAAGCGAGAGCCGGATTTCACCGATGAAATTGCGATCCATCGCCGTGCGCGCCGCCGCACTCGGCTCGATGGATGGGGCACCGTAGCCATCCTTGCGGACGGAAAAATCATACGGCTCGATCACGCCGAGCGCCGTCTCGCGCGGGAACAATTTGCAGCACGCCTCCTTCGCCGCGAAACGCGCCGCCAGGCTCGCCGCACGGCCCGCGCCTTCGCCCCCATCGGCGAGTTCGTGTTCGCTAAAAAATCTCCGCAAGTCCTGCGGCGCAGTGTCGCGCAGCAGTTTCTCGATGCGCGAGACTTCCACCGTGTCGATCCCGCAGCGCGTCGAGGGAGGCGGCGACGCTTCCATCACGCCTTCGCCGCGCGCACGATGAGCGCGACGTTCATCCCGCCGAAACCGCGGCATAGCACGAGCGCGATGTCGCTGCGCGGCTTCTGCGGATCGCGCGAGACAGGCAGGTTGGAAAAGTCTGCGTCCACGGAATCTAGTGTCGGAATGCCCGGCACGACGCCCTGGCGCAGAGCTTCGAGC
>JBDSAR010000663.1:0-5487 GCA_039922035.1 Chthoniobacteraceae bacterium | reverse complement strand
TCGCCATCGTGCTCATCGCCGTCCTCGTCGGCGGGTTCACCGGGCGGCTGGAGCAGATGACGGAAGGCGCATTCGCGACAGCGGCGGACGCCGTGATGAAAATCGCGCTCCCGCTCATCGGCCTGATCGCGATCTGGCTCGGAATCATGCGCCTCGCGGAACGCGCGGGCTTCGTGCAACTGCTCGCTCGTGCGCTGCGTCCGGTCATGCGTCGCCTTTTTCCAGAGGTTCCCGCGGAGCACCCGGCGATGGGCGCGATGGTGATGAACATGTCCGCCAACATGCTCGGCCTCGGCAACGCCGCGACGCCGCTCGGCCTGCGCGCGATGGCGCTGCTGCAAAAGCTGAACCCGCACCCGACCGTCGCGAGCAACGCGATGGTCACCTTCCTCGCCGTGAACACCGCGAGCCTGCAACTCATCCCGACCACCGCGATCAGCATCCTCGCGGTCCAGGGCGGGAAAAGTCCGTCGAACATCGTCATCCCCGCGATCGTCGCGACCGCGATCGCGATGACGTGCGGCGTCACCGCAGCGCGCCTGCTCTCGCGGTTGCGCATTTTCCGCGTCCAGCCCGACACGGACGCAGTCGAACAAATGAGCACCGCACCCGACACGGAGATCGCTGTGGAAAAAATCGAGCCGCGCCCATTCACTGTGGCGGGACGCTGGACACTCGCGATTTTCCTGCTCGCGTTCGTGTGGATGCTCTTCGCACTTGTGTGGCCGTCAAGTGCCGATGCGCTCCCGACCATGCTCGGTGCGAAGTGGCGGCACGCGGTTTTTTGGCCGGACATCGGCTCCGGTCTGCGCGTGCTGCGCGCGCTCTCGATGCTCGCAGTCCCGTTCCTGCTCGCATTCATCCCCCTCGCCGCCGCGCTGCGCGGGGTGAAAGTGTATGAGCAGTTTTGCGAGGGCGCGAAGGAAGCGTTTGGCACGGCGCAGCGCATCATTCCCTTCCTTGTCGCGATGCTCGTGGCGATCCGCCTGCTGCGCGAGGCGGGCGTCGTGCAGGCGATCACGGAAGCACTGCGCCCCGCGCTTGAGGCCATCGGTTTCCCGCCGGACCTGCTCTCGCTCGCTGCGATGCGCCCGCTGAGCGGCAGCGCTTCGCAGGGAATCTTCGTGGACCTCGTGAAGACGCACGGCGCGGACTCGATGATCGCGCGCATGGCCGCGACGATCTACGGTAGCACGGAGACGACCTTCTACGTGCTCGCCGTGTACTTCGGCAGCATCGGCATCCGCAAGACGCGGCACGCCGTGGCGGTCGGGCTGACTGCGGACATCATCGCGACCGCGTGCGCGATTGCAGCGTGCCGGCTGCTGCTTTCCTACTGAGCTGCGGTGCCTGTGGTCACTTTTCCGCGAGTTCCGCGTTGGTGAGGTGGCCGGTTTTTTTCAGGAACGACTGCCCCGCCGGACTGAGCAGGAATTCGACGAAGTGCCGCACCTTTCCCGCAGGTTTGCGCGCGGTTGCGATCATGAGCGGGCGGGCGAGTTCGTAGCGGCCGGATGCGATGTTCTTCGCGGTCGGCTCCACGACGGTTCCATCGGCCAGCCGGATGCCGAGCGCGCGGATCGCCGCGGAATGCGGCGTGTTGAATTCCAGCACGGAAACCGATCCGCCATTGTATTCCACGGCCGTTGTCACATCGCTCGGTTCCATGAGTACCTCGGCGTCGGTTGGCGGGGCCTTGCGCGTGTCTTCGTAGAGGAAAATCATCAGCAGCTCCCATGCGCTGCTCCGGACATCCCGGGTGTAGAAGACGATCTTGCGATCCTGCCCGCCGAGTGCCTTCCAGTTTTTCACACGCCCCTCGTAGATGTCGCGGAGCTGTTCCTTCGTCACCGCATGGACGCCGCTGCCCCACACCGTCTCCGGGACGACGATGAGGAGCGCCTGTTCGCCGAATTGCACCTCGTTGAATTTTGTGTCCGGCCAGTTTGCGTGTTCATGCACGGATATTTTTCTGCTCAGCAGCGCGACATCCACGATGTCCTCACCGAGGCTGGCGACCGCATTGCCGCTGCCTCCCTCGGTCACGATGCGGAACTCGAGCCCGGTATCCTTTTTGATCTGGGAAGATGCGGCGGTCACCGCCTCCGCGGCGACTTGCGCACCGCGGATGGAAATCAGATCATTCGCGCGTGCCGGCAAAACCGAGGCGAACGTGGCGCAGAGAAAAGCGAGGGGGAGTCTTGAAAGAATCACGGTAAAAAAAGACGGGCCGCAACCTTCGCCGACTCCGCGTATTTTGCAATCCGCCCCGCGTCATTTCAGGCCGGTGCGCTCCCGGATGAGCGTGATCCTTTCCTCGGCAAACTTCCGTTTCTCCGCGGGGAGCAGCGGGTCCGCCACGGCGCGGCGCAGGTGGCCGAGTGCGAGCGGCGCGTGCTCAACGCTGTTGATCGCCTCGTGCGCGTGCGCCTCGCCGAGGAAGAACTCGTATTCCGCGGCGGGCCGGCCCTCCTCCTTGGCGAGCGCGATGAGCCGTGTGAGTGCCGCGATTTCCACGGGGATCTCCTTTGCCTCATGGGCGAGCTGCGCGTGCTGCCACAGCCGCACGGGCTCCTCCGGGAGCAGCGTGTTCAGGCGCTTCGAAAACTTGAAGGCGTCAATGTTGTGACGTGTCGCGCGCATCGCCTGGATCTTGGCGGAGAGCGCCGGGACGAAGTCGGGATTTTTCGCGAGCGCCTTGTCCGCGTACGTCTCCGCCTCGGTCCAGTGCGCGATCGCGATCTGATAGCCGGCGAGCCCGCCGAGCACATCAATCGAGCGGCTGTCGAGCGCGTTCGCCTCGTCGAGCCAGCGCTTCGCGGCATCCACCTTTCGGATGGCGAGCATCTTCCCCGCTGCCATGGCGAGGAAGGTCGCCTGATCCCGGGAGCGGAGTTTTCCCAGCCGTTGCCGCACGGGTTCCGCGTCGGACGGGTCCCACACGCGCGCGGCGTCACGTTTGAAGATGAATGCCCAGTGATCGAGATACACGAGGCGGAAGTCGCGCTTCTCCGGCTCGGGTTCCAGCAGATGATCCAGCAGCCGCTGGTAGTTGCTCGGGTCGCCCACGAGCAACAGCGTGTCGAAGCGGAACTGCCGGTCGAGCTGGCGGAAGAGCTTCGGGTTTTGCGGCGCCTGCACGGATGCCCGCCGCCGCGAACTGCCGGCATCGCGATCCTCGGCAGTGAGCAGGTTTGGCCGCAGCTTTTCCAGCCACGGCAGCGCTGGGCCGTTGAAATAAAGCGAGTGCGCCTGCACCTCCGCGCAGGCGAGCTGCGGCGTCGTCACCACCGGGGGCGGAGGAAAAAGCCGCGTTTCGATCTGCGGCCATTGCCAGACGATGCAGGAAGTCACCGCGACGAGGAGCACGAGGACGGCGATTTTCCAGCGCGCGGATTTTGAAAGTTTCGGGAATGGCATCGGGAGCGCGGAAGCTAGCGGCTTTTCCCGCTTGCGTCACGCGGCACCGTGCCTTAGTTGCAGCGCTCCTTCGGCACCGGGTCGGTAGCTCAATGGTAGAGCAGCGCCCTTTTAAGGCGTTGGTTGCGAGTTCGAGTCTCGCCCGACCCACTGCCGGTGGCCCGTTGGAACTTTCATGAATGCTAGGTGGCAGCGCCATGCGCCATCACCTTGTTTTCTAAGCGTGCCCTGCTTCCCGCTTGCGATAGTCCCGCGGGGATAGTCCGAACGTCTTCCGAAACTGGCGCGCGAAATAGTTGCTGTCGTTGAAGCCGGACTTGAACGCGGCAGAGGTGATGTCCTCCTCGGTCCGGCGCAGCATTGTGGCGGCGTGGCTGAGGCGCAGTTTGATCAGATAACCGATCGGTGCGCTGCTGACGGCGGACTGGAAGGTGCGGAGGAAGCTGCGCTTGGACATGTGTGCGAGCTTGGCGAGGGCGTCAAGATCCAGCGGTTGATCGAAATGCGCCTCAAGGTGGCTGATCGCGCTCGCGATGCGCAGCACGGCGCGGGCGTCGGGGCTTCGGCTGCGGCTGTAGCAGCGCGAGAGATACGCGACGATTTGCATGAATGTGGCATTCGCCGCGAAGGCGAAGCCCGGCGTGCGGGTTCGGAGTTCGTGTTCGAGCGCCTCGACGTGGCCGGTGACGATGCCGAGATCCTTTGGGCCGAGGCGCAGGCGGCTGTTGAATTTGCGCTGCTGGCGCATGGCGGGTTCGATCGTGAACAGTGCGTGGTAGCCGGGCAGCGTCGGGAGATCCCAGAGATCGAGCCGCAGATTTTCGGCCCGGAAGAGGATGTTGATGAGCCGCAATTTTTGCATGTCGCGATACTCGTGCGCGCGCGGGCCGCCGATCACGAAGACGTCGCCAGTACCAATGGGCCAGGACTCGCGACCAGTCACGTGGAGCGCGTGCCCGCCGGTCACGATCACCAGTTCGCTGAACTCGTGCGTGTGCGGGCCGAAGGGCTCCTGCGGGTCGCGCCGCTCGACGGCGAGGGGAAAGCCGTCCGGGTGAAACCAATCGCTGGTACGCAGCTTGCGGAGCATTGGCGCGATGATGCGGGTCCGAAGGGTCGCGGGCAAGGGCGGGCTTAGGTTCAACGGCTGCGTGGCAATTCCGTCCCTCAATCCGCCATGGCGCGATCGTGCTGAATATTGGCGTGATCGTGAAGGAATCCACGGCGCGGATAAGGCATCTTTACGCTCCCAGTCTCACCGTCCACTCTTCGATTCAACCCCACAGCTTCCGTTCCCCCGCCTGATGAATTCACCGGGCGGACATGCTGATCCGCAAATACCATGAGCAACAAAATCGAGCGCATTTACAAACTCGCCAGCGAACGCTACGCCGGACTCGGCGTGGATACCAAAGTCGCGCTGCGCATGCTCGCGACTCTCCCCGTCTCGCTGCACTGCTGGCAGGGCGATGATGTGGGCGGCTTTGAAAACAGCGGTGGCGCGCTAAGTGGCGGAATCGCCGTCACCGGCAACCATCCCGGCAAGGCTCGCACGGCTGACGAACTGCGCGCGGATCTCGACAAGGCGCTCTCGCTGATCCCCGGCACGCATCGGCTGAATCTGCACGCATTCTACGGCGAGTTCGGCGGGAAGAATGTGGACCGCGACGAAATCGAAACGGCGCATTTCAAAAACTGGATCGCATGGGCGAAGACGAACGGGCTCGGCCTCGATTTCAACCCGACGTGCTTCGCGCATCCGAAGGCCGCAGACGGCTTCACGCTCTCGCATCGCAACAAGGGCGTGCGCAATTTTTGGATCGAACACTGCCGCCGCTCGCGTGAAATCGGGGCGGCGATGGGGAAGGTGCTTGGCACACCGTGCGTGACGAATGTGTGGGTCCCCGATGGCTTTAAGGACACGCCCGCCGATCGCCAGAGTCCGCGCGAACGTCTCGCCGATTCACTCGATACGATTTTCAAAAAACCGCTCCCCGCGAAGTACAATCTCGACGCGGTGGAGCCGAAGCTCTTCGGCATCGGCGCGGAGAGCTGCACCGTCGGCTC
>JBDSAR010000662.1:0-1751 GCA_039922035.1 Chthoniobacteraceae bacterium | reverse complement strand
AGCTCCGCAAAAAAATCCGCGCCCGCACCGGATACGGCCCGGCGCTGCTCATCGCCGAAGTGGGACGACGGTTGCGACGCCCATTTCATCCCATCGGGATGCACATCGCGGCGCTCGGGCCGGACGGCGCGGGCAAATCCACGCTTCTGCAAAATCTCGAACGGTTGCTCGCACCGTGCTTCTCCAGGCAGCAGGTGTTTAAGTTTCGCCCGGACGTGTTCAACCGGATCGAGCCGGGCTTCGATCCGAAGCCTCACATCCGGCCGCCGCGGAGCCGGCTCATGAGCTGGCTGAAGATCTTCTATTACTTCGCGGATTGGTGGCTCGGCCTGTTCCTGCGGCTTTGGCCGATTCGGCGACAAGGTGGCCTGGTTGTTTTCGATCGCGATTTCGATGATCTGGTCATCGATCCGAGGCGATACCTTGTTCAGGGCGTCGGAGGGCTCTGCAGGATCTTGCGGCGTTTCATTCCTCGGTCAGACGCTACATTCATCCTCGATGCCGATCCCGCGGCCATTCACGCGCGAAAGCCGGAGCTGCCGATCCAGGAATTGGAACGCCAGCGCCAATGCTTCCGGGAACTGGCTGCGGGAGACGGGCGAATGCACATCGTCTGCGCAGATGAACCTGCCGAAGAAGTCGCGCGCAAAGTGGCGCGGCAAGTGATCCGCGTCCTCGCACGCCGCGAGGAACGACGCGCACGGAGGGCCACACGGCGGCTCGGCGATGTCGCAGTGGCCGTAGCGCTCGGAATCCTGCTGTCGCCGCTGCTCCTGCTGGTCGCGATCCTCGTGCGGGTGAAGCTCGGATCGCCGGTGATTTTCAAGCAACCGCGCCCTGGGCTCCATGGCCGCACTTTCCATATCTACAAGTTCCGGACGATGACGGACAAGCGGGATGCGTCCGGGCGGATGCTCCCGGATGCCATGCGTCTCACGCCGTTCGGCAAACTGCTGAGGAGCACGAGTCTCGACGAGCTGCCCGAATTGCTGAATGTCTTCAAAGGCGAGATGAGGCTGGTCGGACCGCGGCCACTGCTCGTGAGATACCTGCCGCTCTACTCGCCCGCGCAGATGCGCCGGCACGAGGTGCCGCCTGGCATCACGGGTTGGGCGCAGGTCAATGGCCGGAACGCCGTGAACTGGCCGGAGAGATTTTTGCTCGATGTGTGGTACGTGGAGAACCGCTCCTTCTGGCTCGACCTGAAGATCCTTGCCAAGACGTTCACGACCGTGCTCGGACGCCGCGGCATCACACAGCCGGGCCCCGCCGAGGCGAGCTTTTTTCGGGGCAACGCGGAGTCGGACGTGCCGCTCATCGAGCCGGATCTTCCGCCGCGAAATGCGACGGCAGGGCGTGACCCCGGAGTCACCACGATCCTGATCACGGGCGTCGGCGATACCGTTGGACAGGCGTTGATCAAGACGGCCCGCCAATCTTCCCTGCCGTGTCGGGTGATCGGTACGGACCGCGACGCGCATTCCGTCGGGCTTCGCTGGGTGGACAAAGGATTTGTCCTGCCACATTGCTCGCAGAGCGAAGCCTACCTCGCGGAAGTCCGGCGGATTTGTGCCGCCGAAGCGGTGCAACTCATTCTTCCCGGCTCCGAGAAAGAACTCATCCTGCTCGCGGCGCACGCATCCGCCCTGCGAGCAGAGACAGGCGCGATCGTCGTGGCGAGCCCGCCGGAGGTGCTCGATGTCGCGTTGGACAAATGGAAAACATGCCGCTTCCTCGAGAAGGCGGGACTT
>JBDSAR010000661.1:0-3465 GCA_039922035.1 Chthoniobacteraceae bacterium | reverse complement strand
GGTCGAATGCATCACCGGCACCGCGGATGTTGCCGCGCTCGCGAAGAATGAACGCCTCTCCATCGAGACCGCCGCGCGCCGCGCACGCCACGAATTTTTCGCCCGTACCGCCATCGAGCGCGCGTGCTCGCGCATCTTCCTCGCGCATCACGCCGACGATCAGGTCGAGACCTTCCTGCACAATCTTCTCCGTGGCGCGGGACCGTCCGGACTGTCCGGAATGAGCGTCATCTCGACTCTTGAAATGCGCGCCGGAGATTTTTCCGAGGCGCTGCTCGTCGCGCGCCCTCTGCTCGGCACATGGCGCGAGGAGATTGACGCCTACGTCGCGTACCACCGCGTGCCATTCCGCGAGGACGAATCGAACACCGACCCGCGCTTCACGCGCAACCGGCTGCGGCACGCGGCGATTCCCGCGCTCACCGCCGCGCTCGGACGCGACGTGCGCGCCGCGCTGCTGCGCACGACGGAGCTGCTCCGCGCCGAGGACGAATTTCTTTCCGCGCAGCCGGAACTCCGCGGCGCACCCGATGCGCTGCAAGTCCCCCTGCTCCGCTCGCTGCCACTCGCGCTTCAGCGCCGACTCATCCACCTCTGGCTTGCACGCCACGCAGTCGCGAACTGCGGCTTTGCCGAGGTCGAGTCCGTGCGTGGCTTGCTCGATTCGCGCGGCGCGAAAGTGAACCTCCCCGGCGGCCTCTGCGCGCGCCGGCGCGAGAAGCGCATCTTCATCGCACCGCAGTGAGGCGCGCCGCACATGGAGCGCCGTGCGTCCCGCCGGCCACGACATGTGACGCAGGCCTGATCTTTTTGGCCGCGTGATGCCGGACGCACATGAAGTGGCGCTGCGCGCGGTGCCATCGTGGCCGCCGGGACGGGCGGCCCTCCGCGCCTCGGCTCTCGACGCGCTGCGAAAAGTGAGGCAAGAAATCGGGCCGTGACCGTCGTGCCCATTTTTGCCTCCGCGTTCGATCAGCCCGCAGTGCTCGCAGCGCTCGGTGCGGCGCCGTTGCTCTATTTCGCGACTCTCGCGATCGGCCGTTGGCTGAAACGCAAGCACGGCGTTCCGCTCGGGCTGATGTTTCAACTCCTGTGCATTTCGCTCGCCGCGTACGTGCCGCTGCGCGTGCTGCACGCGGCGCAGCATCCCGAGGGGCACGCGAACGACCCGGCGCAATGGTGGCACGACGAAGGCATCCGCGCTTTCCATGCGGCGCTGATCATCCTCGGCGTCATCTTCGCGCTCCAGTTGCTCCGCAGTTTTTACTGGCAACGCTGGTTCTCACTAAGGCATGGCGCGGAGGCGCCGAAGCTTCTCCAGCAGGTTTTCGGATTCGCCGTCTTCTGCGTGGCACTCGCGCTGGTGCTCAGGGTCGCGTACGGATTCCGGGTGGATGCGTTCCTCGCGGGCTCGGGAATCGTCGCCGTGGTCATCGGCCTCGCGATGCAGGAGACGCTCGCGAACATCGTCTCGGGAATCGCGCTGCAGTTTGGAAAACCGTTCCTCGTCGGCGACTGGCTGATCGTGGATTCGCAGCGCGCCGAAGTCATCGAGATGAACTGGCGCTCCACGAAGCTCCGCACGAACGACGACTACTACGTGGACATACCGAACAAGGCGATCGTCTCGCACACGATCACCAATCTCAGCTACCCGACGAAGACGCACTCGAATCGGATTCGCATCGGCTTCGAATACACCGTCCCGCCGAATCATGTGCGCGAACTTCTCCGGCGCGCGACGGCGAATGCGCCGGGCGTCCTCGACATGCCGCCGCCCAAAGTTTTCCTGAAGGAGTTCGGCGAGTCGGCCATCATTTACGAAATCAAATACAGCCTCGATGACGAGCGGCGCTTCAACGACATTGAGGACGCGATCCGCACGAACGTCTGGTACGAGGCACGCCGCGCGGGACTCGCGATTCCGTTTCCGATGCGCACCGTCGAGGTCCGCCGCCATGTCGCCGGGTCTGCAAAACCCACCTCGGATTTGCGGGAAAAACTCGCGCGGCAGGAACTGCTCGCCCCGCTCGACGATGAGCAGAAGAACCGGCTGCTCGATCACGCGAGGCTGGTGCGCTTTGGACGCGGCGAAAAGGTGATCCGCCAGGGCAGCGAGGGCTGCTCGATGTTCGTCATCGTGCATGGGGAGGTGGACGTGGTGATCCATGCGAACGGCACCGACACGACCGTGGCTACGCTGCATCCGGGCGAGGCATTCGGCGAAATGTGCCTGCTCACGGGTGAAAAGCGCAGCGCCACCGTCCTCGCGAAAAGCGATTGCGAACTCTGGGAAATCGATCGCGCGCACCTGCAGCCGCTCATTCAGGAAAACCAGGCTCTCGCGGAACGCCTGAGTGAAATGCTCGCACGCCGGCAGATGATGAACGAAGGAGTCCTCGCCGCGCAGACGCCAGCGCAAGTCGTCGAGCAGAAGCGGAAGGAATACACCGTCGGCTTCCGGAAAAAGATCCGCTCGCTGTTTGAGATCTAGTGATTCGTCAGCGGTGAAGCGATGGGCTCATCGGGTGCGCTCACGGGTGTGATTGGTGACTGGTGACCGGTGAATAGTGGGGACGCCGTCGGCACGCACACACCAGTCACTTTTCACCAGTCACCAGTCACTGCCGCGACTCACGCAGCGCGTCCTGCCTCACACTTCACTCCGCATTTTCACCCCAGCGAAAACTCCCCGGCACCGGCAGCCCGAGGTGATCGAGGATGCGATCCACGACCGTGTCGGCGACCTGCTCGACCGTCTGCGGGCGGCTGTAAAATCCGGGGCAGGCGGGCATCACGAGCGCGCCGGCTTCGAGCAGCGTCGCGACATTGCGCGCGTGGATGAGATTCCACGGCGTCTCGCGCGGGACGAGGATGAGCTTGCGACGCTCTTTCAAAAAAACATCCGCGGCTCGCAGAATCGCCGTGTCACTCGTGCCCGCGGCGATGCGGCCCAGCGTGCCCATCGAGCACGGCACAACGACCATCGCATCGAACGGCGCGGAACCGCTCACGAAGGGCACATTCATGGACTTGTCGCCGTGCTGATGCACGCCCTCGGGCACACGCAGTTCGCCAAGTTCCTCGTGGATGACCTGCTTTGCAAACGGGCTCAGGACGAGATGCACCTCGTGCGCGCGCGCATCCATTTTCGCCAGCAGCCGCTGGAGATAAATCGCGCCGCTCGCGCCAGTGCCGGAGATGACGAATTTCATGCCTCGTCGTATGCGCGAAGGAAGTCGTCTCGCGCAATGCCGCTCTGCGTCAAAATCGTCCGCAGCGTGGAGCCCTTGATGTTGCGGTGTGCGGGGATGGTCATCGGAGTCCGCGTGCCGTCTGCCTCCGTCCGCGAAAGCGCGATGTGATTGCCGGGGCGGATGACCTGAAAGCCAAGCGCGCCCATCGCCCGCAACACACGATCCAGCGGCGCATCAACCGGGAACTTCGGCACGGCGCGGATTCGTT
>JBDSAR010000660.1:0-7587 GCA_039922035.1 Chthoniobacteraceae bacterium | reverse complement strand
ACTCAGCAGCGGCTCGAACGGGCAAGATGTCCGGCGGCTTCAGCGAATCCTCGTGATGATCAAGCTCCTCGATTTCACGCACATCACCGGGGGATTCGACTCGCAGACGGTGCAGGCCGTGAAGGATTTTCAGAGCGGTGCGGGCCTGACGGTGGATGGCGTGGCCGGCCCGGCGACATGGCAGGCGCTGCCCGCGGATCCGAACACTCCGCGTCTGGCTCACGGCGCGACCGGCGCGGCTGTGACGGCGCTCCAGTCTGGGCTCAAGAAATTTTCGGCCGCACCGGGTGACCCGACAGATCCGGGAACCGTGGACGGTCACTTCGGGCCGAAGACCGAATCTGCGGTCCGCGCGTACCAAGGCGGACACGGTCTCGGCGTGGATGGAATCGTGGGCGACAAGACGTGGTGGGTGCCCGCAGGTGGGGCCGGGGCGACGCTTGCTTCGCTCGCGGGCGTGACCACGGCGTAAGCCGCCCGCGACTTCAGCGCTGCTCGCTTTTCGGACGCAGGAAGGTCATCTTGTCGCCGTCCTTCGTACTGTCCCAGTCTTCCTTGCTCACCATCACTTCGTATTCGGTCTTGTCGGATTCGACCCAGACCTTCAGCGAATACCCGGTGTCCGCGGTTTTTTCCGTCACGCCCTTGCGGCTCACGGTCATGAGCGTCTCGCTCGGGCTGGGCTTGTTGTGTGCGCGGACGATGCCGGAGAGCTTGTTGTGCTCCTTGTATCCGCCAGCGGAAAAGATGGCGAGGAGGATGAACCCGATCACCGCGAGAGCGACGAGGACGGCGATGATGATGTCGCGGCGGTTCACTTTTGGAACGACCACGCGCGGGCGCGGCGGCTGGGGATCGGGGTTCGTGCTCATGACTGCTGCGGTGTGTCCAAAGCTGGCACAACTTCCACCGACTGCGAGGCGATATTGCGCTCCCAGACGTAGCGGCGCAGGATGACCTTTGACGCCGCGGTGAGCGGCACCGCGAGGATCGCGCCGAGCAAGCCGCCGAGCAGCAGCGACCACAGGAAGACGGAGAAGATGACGGTGACCGGATGCAGGCCGACGCGTTCACCGACGATCTTCGGCGTGACGAGGAGACCGTCCACCTGCTGCACGACGACGAACACTCCCGTGACCACGACCGGGAAGACCCACCACGCGGCGTTCGCAGGCACGAGCCAGCTCCCGCCTTGCACGGATGCGATGATGACGGCGGGAATCCAGCACAGCGTGATGCCGATGTACGGGATGATACCGAGGAAACAGAGGCCGAGTCCGATGAGGATGCCGAAGTCCAGGCCGACGATTCCGAGCAGCGTGCCGGTGGCGATGCCGTTGATGGTGCTCACGACGAGCTGTCCGCGGAAAAACGCGATGAGGTAGCTGTTCACTTCCATGAGGCACGCGACGACCTCGTTCTTGAATTCGCTCGCGCGGAGCGGGACGTACTTCGTCCACGACGCGGAGATGTGCGGCGACTCGGCGAGAAAATAGAACAGGTAGAGCGGGACGATGATCAGCGAGAGGAGGAAGCCAAACAGCCCGAGGAAGCCGCCGAGGCTGGAATTGAAGAAGCCCCACACGGAATCGAAGATGCGCGGCAGCGCCTTGTTGAGCCATTCCCCGGTGCTGATGTTGCGGATGACCTCCTCGGGATTTGGCGTCCCGCCCTTTGAGGTGGGCGCGGCTGCCGCGGACTTTGGATCTGTCTCCGGAGACGGTGGGGCGGCGGGCGTCTCGGCCAGTACCACGGGTGCGGGTGCGGGTTTTTCGGTCGCTGCAGGTGCTGAGATCGCAGGAGGCGTCTTCGCATTTTCCGACTCGGCGGGCTTGGCCTGCGGAGCAGGTGTGGGCAGAGGCTTCGTGATTTCGTACAGCTCGTCGGGGATGATCCGCAGGCCATATCTCTCCCGCATTTCAAAGGCGAAGCTGGAGACTCCCCTGCGGACCTGGCGCGTGATGTCGGGGACTTTTTTCGCGAGCTTCGCCGTCTGCCCGGAGATCATCGGGATCAGCCAGAACATGATGCCGACAAATGCGAGCGTGGTGAAGACGAAGACCGCCGCGACGGCGCGGTGGCGGGTGGTGCCAAACCTCACGAGCCACGCGACGAGAGGCTCAAGCAGATAAGCGAGCACGCCGGCGATGGCGAACGGCACGAGGATCGGCTGCAGGTAGGACATCACCTGCGAAAAATAATAGATGAATTCGACTGCGAGCACGAGAATCACCGCGACGGAGACGGTCGCGAGCGCCGTCCACATCGTCTTGCGCTGCCATGGCGTCGGGTATTCCGGCGGGTTCATCGCAGGCACCGTGCGCGGAGTCTCCGCGACCGGCAAGCACAAGTGCGCGCAGACTGCCCCGCGGTTTTTCCGAACTCCGGGCACCCGGGAATGGGTGCCGGACCTTCGGAGGAAAGCCGCTCGCATTTTTCACTCCCACAGGCATCTTGCCGCACTGATGCAGAGACCCTCCTCCAGCCGCGCATTCACGCTCATCGAGATGATGCTCGCGATCGCCATCGCCATTGCGGTGACGGTGCTGGCTGTCCCGAATCTGCGCGGCATGTCCCGTGAGCGGAGGCTGCATGAGACGTTTGAAAATTTCGACGCGTTCATCCGCAAGGCCCAGCTCAATGCAGTGCGCGAGCAGCGTTCCTGGTCGGTCTCGTGGCAGGAGGATCGCATCCTCGTGAGGCCGGGCGAGTCCGCATCCGAGGCGGGCGAGAATGGCGGCGATGCGCAGCAGGAGGAGCTGCCGATTTCAAAGGACGAGAGCTACACCTTGGATCGCCATGCCGCGCTCCTCGCGCCGAAGGACACCCCGGCCGTGTGGACCTTCTGGCGCAGCGGCACGTGCGAGCCGGTCATCGTGGGCTACAGCGGGCCGGATGGCACATGGTCCGCGCAATACGATCCGCTGACCGGGCACGGCGAAATCACCGACCAGACCGTGCGATGAGGATGCTCCGCCATTCACGGGGAAAGACCGCGGGCTTCCTGCTGCTGGAGGCCATGCTGGCGGTGGCCATCTTCGGGATCGGCGTGATCGCGCTGAGCCGCTGCGTGGAGAATTGCATGCGCGCCGAACGCAGCCGCCGCGAGGAAGGCCTCGCGCAGCGCGTGCTGGCAAACTACTTCACGCAGATCGAGACCGAGGCGCTGCCGCTGGCGGATCACACGACCGAGCAGCTCAAGGGCGCGTGGGCGGGGATGACCTTGGACATCACCCGTGAGCAGATGAAGCTTCAGAATGAAAAGGAGCAGGAGCTTTTCGGCCTCTACAAAGTGACGCTCGACGTGAGCTGGAACGTGGGCCGCGACACCCTCCACCGCGATCTGTCATTCATCCTTTATCCGAAGCAGCGATGAGAGTCCCGGCACGTCATGGCGGTCACCGCGGTTTTACTTTGCTCGAGGTTCTGCTCGCGGTCGCGATCATGGCGCTCACCACCCTCGGCATTTTCCGCTTCGTGCATTCCACCGTGCGTGCCGTGTCGGCCTCGGTCGAGGACACGGAGGAGCAGCTCGCCATCGAGCGGCTCGTGGGGCTGGTGCAGGAGCAGTTTTACGACCTCCCGGCGCGCGGCCAGACGAACATCCAGGGCGAAAGCATCAAGCTGAACGGCGCGGACTTTGACACCATCGAGTGGCGTTCGCGCGGCGGGCCGGGGCTGATGACGACCGCCGCGACAGGCGAATATCGCGTGAAGCTGCGCATCCAGCCGGTCGAGAAAAACTCGAACAAGTATGAGATCGGATTCTGGCGCAGGCCCGCGCTGCTGGAGACCGACGGCGGCCTCGTCGCCGGCGGCAGCGACAAGGATGCGACGTGGGTGCCGCTGCTGCAGCGGGTCACGGCGATGCGCCTCCGGTACTGGGATTCGCGGCTGGGCCAGCTCATTGATTCGTGGCGCGATCCCACGGTGCGGCCCGCGTTCGTCATCATGAGTATCACACGCGAGGGCGACGACACGCCCTACGAGGCCGTGCTGCGCATCCCCATTTCCGCCGTGCAATGATCGCGCTCCGCAAAAATCCCTCCCGCCGCGGCTCGGCGCTGCTGATCGCGCTGTGGGCGCTCATCGTCCTCACCAGCGCGGTGCTGCTCTGGGTCGGCTACATCCGCCATACGATGTCGGTCGCCACCGAGACCATTCACGAATCCGAGGCCCGCGCGATGGCGCACAGCGGGCTGGCGATCGCGACGCACCCGCTCGTGAGCAAGGAGACGGATGCGCTCACGATGGAGGAAAACAACGACCCCGGCTTCCGCGTGCGCATGCTCAGCGAGGGCGCGAAGCTGAACCTCAACTTCCTTTTTGCCGGCGAAGATCCGCGCAAGCTCGACCTTTTCAAACGCTGGCTGGAAATGCGCGGCATAGATTTCCAGGCGCGCGACCGCATGGTGGATTGCATCCTCGACTGGCTGGATGCCGACAATGTAAAGCGCACCAACGGGCAGGAGGACGGCCCCGGCTACCACCCGCCGAACCGCGGCCAGTTCCTCACCGTCGAGGAACTCGCCGAGGTCGTGGGCACCGAGCCGCTCACTTCGCAGGCGGGATGGAAGGACGACCTCACCGTTTTTTCGCAGGGACCGATCGATCTCGCGAGCGCGGATGAGCGCATCCTCCGGTTGCTCCCCGGCGTCGGCGATCTCGCGATCGATCGCTTTTTGCAATGGCGCCGCGGCGGCGACGGCATTGACGGCACGAAGGACGACCCGGTGATCCAGAAGCTCGAAACCGTGCAGGGATTCCTCGGCCTGAACAAGACGCAGTGGCAGCAACTCGGCGGCCTCATCATGCTCCGCGACAACACCTGGCAGATCATCTCCGAAGGCTGGTCGGGAAAAGTCGTTCGACAAGTGACCGTCGTGGTCCGTAAAGGAAGCCAGAACCCACAGATCCTGAACTGGAAAGAATGAAGCAAAACGGCGCAATCCCAGCCTTCCTCGGTCCCGATGCACAAGGCTGGCGCGTGAGCGTCGCCGGTGGCGCGGAGCAGAGCGTCGCCACGCTGGGCGAGGCGATCGCCGCGCTTCCGGCGGATGCAAATGTGGAGCTCGCACTGCCTTGCCAGTCCGTGCTCATCGAGCGGCACAAGCTCCCCTCCACCGATCACGCCGAGCTCGCCGACATGCTCCAGCTCCAGCTCGAAAAGACGCTCCCCTACCCGATCGAGGACGTGAGCCACGGCTTTGAGGTGCTCTCGCAGGGTGAAAATGAAAGCACCGTGATCACTTTCGCCGCATCCCGCGCGCAGCTCGACACGCTCTGCGCGCCGCTACGCGAAAAGGGGCGCATCCCGGGGCGCATCACGCTGCAGGCATTGCGTGTCGCCGCGTCGTGCCCGGAGACCGGCACCATCCTCGCGCTCTGGCCGGAGCAGGGGCAGACCGCGTGCGCCATCATCAGCGAGGGCAGGCTCGCCTGGGCGCAGCCCGTCCCCGGAACCAGCACGGATGCCGTCCTCGGCGAACTGCCCGGCCTCTTGCTCTCCGCGGAACTTCAGGGCGTGCCCGCGGATTTTTCCGAGATCCGGATTTCCGAGGAAGCCGCCGATCTCACCGACGCGCTCGCGCAGCATTTTGGAAAACCGGTCCATCGGCTCGGCCTGCTGGCCGGTCCGAAGTCCTCGCTCGATCTGCTGCCGCCCGCCTGGCAGTCCGAGCTGCGCAGCCGCTCGCGCGGCGACAGCCTGAAGCAGAGCCTGCTCATCGCCGGAGTCGTCTGGCTCGTGCTGGTCGCAGCGGCATTCGGCTACCTCGCCTGGCTGAGGCACCGCGCCCTGGTCACGCAGCGCGAGCACGACGCGATGAAGCCGCGTTTTGCCAGCATCGAAAAACAGATGTCCCGCTGGGAGTCGTTCGCTCAGGTGCTCGATCCGAAGCGCTACCCCACCGAGGTGCTCCACCAGCTCGTGAAGGCGTGGCAGCAGGACGAGAAGCTCCAGTTCACATCCTTCAAATTCCTCCCGCGCGAGTGGGTCGTCACGGGCGAGGGCACCACCGATGCGCGGTTCGCGCTCGTCACGCGGCTGAAGAAAAACCCGGAGTTGGACAGCTTCGATCTGCAGTTTCCGCCCGAACAGCCGCTGAAAGACGACCGGTTCTCATTCAGCATCACCGGGAAGCCGCGATGAACCTCGTCGCGAACATGAACAAGCGGGAGAAGGCTCTCCTCACGATCACCGCCATCGTCGTCGGCGTGCTCGTGAATTTCTACCTGATCAAGTTTTTCATCGCCAACCGCGCCGACCTCACGCGCCAGCTCGCGATGGCGCAGATGAAAATTGACACGTTCAAAAAACGCGAGACGGAGCGCGACCTCTGGGCGCGGCGCGACGCGCTGCTGAACCAGAAGCTGCCCGTGCTCGGCGACCCCGACGAGGCAAGCAAGGCACTGCGTGAGTCCGTCCTCGAAGTCGCAAAGAAAGACACCGTCACACTCGAGTCCCCGTCGCCCGGCATCCCGGTGAACCAGCCGGGACACACCTCGCTCAGCGTGAAATTCGAGGCGAAGGGGACGTGGGATGCCATGTTCAATTTCCTCTGCGAACTTCAGGGGCCGGAAAAATTCGTCGCGATCGAGATTCCGGATTTCAAAGTGAATCCGAGCGACAAGACGCAGCTCCGCGCGACATTGATGATCTCGCGCTGGTACGCACCGAAGTAGGCGGGAGCGCCGCGCGTCCCGCCGGCCACGTTGCCACGCGCGCAGCGCCTGTTCCCCCGTCTTGCGGCGAGACGCCGCAAACTGCCGGCGAGGACGCCAGCGCTCCACTCGCGGCCTTGCCTGCGCGCCGCGGCTTGCACTATGCGAAGGCATGACAAAACGCATCGCACTACTTTTCTCCGGGCAGGGAGCGCAGGCCGTCGGCATGGGCCGCGACCTCGCGGAAAAATTTCCCGCAGCCGGAGAACTCTTCCGCGAGGCCGATGTGATCCTCGCTCGCTCGCTCAGCGGCATCGCCTTTTCCGGTCCCGAATCCGAACTCGTGAAGACGGCGAACTGCCAGCCCGCGCTCTTCGTCCATGGCCTCGCGTGCCTCGCTGCGCTGCGCGCGGAAATCCCCGCGCTGCCCGTCCAAATCGCGGCGGGACTTTCGCTCGGCGAATTCACCGCGCACGCCGCCGCAGGCACATTCACCTTTGCCGACGGCCTGCGCCTCGTCGCCGAGCGCGGAAGGCTCATGCAGGAAGCCTGCGAACGCACGACCGGCGCGATGGCCGCTCTGATCGGCGGCGACGAAACCCTCGTGCGCGCGATCGCCGCAGAGTTCGGCGTGGACGTGGCAAATTTCAACAGCCCCGGCCAGATCGTGATCTCGGGCGAGGATGCAAAGATTGACGCCGCGCTGGAAGTCGTACGCGACCGCGGCATCCGCAAGGCCGCGAAGCTGAACGTCGCAGGAGCCTATCACTCGCGTCTCATGCAGGGCGCGGCCGATTCGCTCGCACCACAGCTCGCCGCGACTCCGATGCAACCGCCCGCATTTCCCGTCGTGGCCAATGTCACCGCGCGCCCCGTCGCCGATCCTGCGGAAATCCGCGCCGCGCTCTCTGCGCAAGTCACCGG
>JBDSAR010000659.1:0-1725 GCA_039922035.1 Chthoniobacteraceae bacterium | reverse complement strand
TGTTCGAGGAAGGAATACGCATTCAGCCCCGGCCTGAATGACGCCCCGCCCGTGCGCGGGATCGCCGTGAGAGCGTGCGACGGAGTGCCCGCTATCAGCGGCGCGAGCGCGGCGAGGAGGAGGAAATGGCGGCGGTTGACCGGGGTGTTCATCGGGCGTTGGATGTTGTGAGTTTCATTCGTAAAATCAAACCCGTCTCCAACGCCGCAGGGAATCCGCATCATTGCTGCAGCTTCCTCAACGGCTCATCGCCCATGCACGGCGGCGATGAGGTCTCCCACGGTGCGGTGCTGTTCGATTGGATGCCGCAGCGAGACACGGTGCAGGATGCGGTAGCGGTTTCTTCGTCCTTCGCGCTCACGTTCGAGCACTCCGCCGGCTTCAAGTTCGGAGAGGATTTTCATCACGGCGCGCTCGGTGATGCCCACCTTGGACGCGAGGTCGCGCACCCGCAGGGAATCATCCGCAGCGAGGCAGAGGAGCACGTGGGAATGGTTCGTGAGGAACGTCCAGCCGGAGGCGGGCAAAACTTTTTTTGATTTTTTCTTTGACGGCATACCAGCAGTATAATACATGAAAAGCAGTGCATGTAAAACACTGCATGAATAACGTAACCTGAATCTATCAAAATGAAAAGCACCATCACACTCGTCTGCATCATCACATCCGCACTCGCCACGGCCTGTCTCGCCGAGACGCCCGTGCCGCTGCCCGCACAGTGGCAGCGGCTGCTCGACGGCAACGCACGCTTCGTCTCGGACCAGCCGAGGCATCAGCATCAGGACAGCAAACGGCGCGCGGAAGTCGCGTCCGGGCAAAAGCCCTTCGCCGTTGTCATCGGTTGCGCCGATTCGCGCACCGCGCCGGAAATCCTCTTCGATGAGGGCCTCGGCGACCTCTTTGTCATCCGGCTCGCCGGGAACATCGTGGACGACGCGGCGCTCGGCTCGATCGAGTATGCGATCGCGAAGCTCGGCACACGGCTCATCGTGGTGCTCGGTCATGAGAAATGCGGAGCGGTGAGCGCGGCGGTGGAAGCCGTCAACGGTGCAGCCGCACCTCCGGGGCACATCGGAGCCATCGTGGATGTCATCAAGCCCGCGGCCGCAAGCGTCCACGGGAAGGACGGCGATGAAATTGACAACGCAGTCCGCGCGAACGTCCACGCGGTTGTCGAACGGCTGAAGACTGCATCTCCCTTGCTGAGTCCGCTGTTGAAGAGCGGCGAGCTAAGTCTCATCGGCGCGCGTTACGACCTCGACGACGGCAAAGTGCAGCAGGTGCCCTGACCCATTCGCCACATGGATACCGCACTCATCCTCTCGAATCTCCTCAATCCGCCGGTCCTGTTTTTCTTCCTCGGGATGCTGGCCTGCCTAGTCGGCTCCGACTTGGAAATCCCGCAGCCGCTGCCGAAGTTCTTCTCGCTCTACCTGCTCCTCTCGATCGGGTTCAAAGGCGGCGTCGAGCTGCACAAGAGCGGGCTCACCCCGCAGGTGAGCTGGACCCTCGCCGCCGCGGTATTCATGGCCGTAGCCGTGCCGCTGTGGACGTTCTTCATCCTCCGCCGCAAGCTCGACGTGAACAACGCCGCCGCGGTCGCCGCGACCTACGGCTCCATCTCCGCGGTCACCTTCATCGCGGCGACCTCGTTCCTCGGGCAACTCGGCATCACATCGGGCGGACACATGGTCGCCGCGATGGCGCTCATGGAATCGCCCGCCA
>JBDSAR010000658.1:0-12077 GCA_039922035.1 Chthoniobacteraceae bacterium | reverse complement strand
CGCTCAAACTGCCACTCACGAAGGGCGGCGCGAAGCCGGTGGCGGTGGCCTTTTCCGCTGACGCGCAACGTGTCGCGGCGCTTCTCGAAGACGGAAAGCTCAGCGTCTGGGCCGTCGCGTCAGGAATTCCCATCGAGGAAATCGGCGATGCTCCCGCGGCGACGACGACGCTCACCTCCGGCGCGGATGGCACGTTCACCGCGACGAAGGCCGTCACGCTGACCACAGGCGCAGCGCCGCACTGGGTGCTTGAGCGCGTGCTGAGCGGCGATGCGCTCACCGATCGCGTGAATGCCGTGCGCTTCAGCCCAGACGGAAAAATGCTCGCGGTCGGCGGCGGCGAGCCTTCGCGCTCGGGCGACATCAGCCTGTGGGACGTGGCGGGTGGCAAGCTCGTGAAGTCGTGGCCGGAGCGCCATTCGGATGCGGTGCTGTGCCTCGACTTTTCACCCGACGGCAAGCTGCTCGCCTCGGGCGGCGCGGACAAAATCGCGCGCATCACCGACATCGCGAGCGGCAAGCAGGCGCAACTTTTCGAGGGCCACACGCATCATGTGATGGGGGTCGCCTTCCGTGCGGATGGCCGCGTGCTCGCGAGTGCGGGCGGCGACGGCGTTGTGCTCGTCTGGGACATGATTCTCGGCGAGCGGAAAAAGAAGATCGAGGGCTGGGGCAAGGAGGTCACCTCGCTGCAGTACATCGGCGCCACGCAGCAGATCGTCACCTCCGGCGGCGACAATCTCGTGCGCATCGTGAACGACGACGGCACCGAGGTGCGCGCCATGGCGAAACTGCCCGACTTCATGCAGGCCGCGGCGAGCACGCCGAGCGCGAGCGTGGTCATCGGCGGCGGCGAAGACAGCCAGTTGCGCGTCTGGGACGGCACGAACGGGAAGGAACTCGCCGTCTTTGGAACCAAATAGAAACACGCGAGCCGCCTCATCCTTTTTAGACCCCACTTTCATCCTCACCAAGCCATGTCCTCACCCATCGAATCCCCGTCCATCATCCCGTGCGCCGGCCCGCTGAGCCGCCGCGGGTTCATGCGCATCGGGCTCTCGGCTTTCGGCGCGCTGAGCTGGCCGGGGCTGCTGCGGCTGCGTGCGGAAAATGCGCTCAAGTCGCCGCAGGAAAAGACCGCGGTGATCATGGTGTGGCTGCCGGGCGGGCTGTCGCACGTGGATTCGTATGATCCGAAGCCGGACATCGGCAGCGAGTATCGCGGGCCGTTCAAGCCGATCAGCACGAAGGTGCCGGGCATGCAATTCACGGAGCTCATGCCGATGCACGCAAAGATCGCGGACAAATTCACGATCCTGCGCTCGATGAACCAGAAGGCGGGAGGGCATCCCGCGGGGACGATGCAGATGTTCTCCGGCGATTCCGACGAACGCGACAAGCCGAAGCCGAAGCTGCCAGACTGGATGGCGGTCGCGCATTACCTGCGCTCCAAAGGCACGAAGCGGACGAATCCGCTGCCGAACTACGTCGGCGTGCCGCCCGCCTCGCCGGAGTATTCGAGTCCGGCTTACCTCGGCGACGGGTATGCGCCGTTCGCTGTCACCGACGATCCGAACCGGCCGAACTTCGAGGTGCCAAACATCGGGCTCTCGGATGCCAGCGAGTCGCGGCGGCTGAACGATCGTGTCGCGTTGCGCCAAAGCCTCGACACGCTCGAGCGCACGTTCGATCGCGAAGGTGAACTCGGCGCGCTGGATCAATTCGAGGCGCAGGCGATGACGCTGCTCACGAACCCGCGCACGCGCGACGCGTTCGACCTGAGCAAGGAAGACCCGCGCACGCGCGACCGCTACGGGCGCAACCGCTGGGGTCAGCAACTCCTGCTGGCGCGCCGACTCGTCGAGGCGGGCGTGGAGATCATCACGAGCAGCCTGAGCGGGCCGCTGTGCGGGCGCGTGGGAAATTGGGACGACCACGCGGTGAACCAGCACCAGTTCGAGGCCCTCCGCTTCCGCATGCCGAACTACGATCGCGCCGTGACCGCGCTGATCGAGGACATCTACGCACGTGGCCTCGACAAGCGCGTGCTTGTTGTCGTCACCGGCGAATTTGGCCGCACGCCGAAGATCAGCTTTGAACGCAGCACCGGCGCCGGCGACGCGAGCGCACCAGCGGGCACGGTGCAGCCCGGCCGTGATCACTGGCCGCGCGCATTTTCCAACATCTGGGCCGGCGGCGGCATCCAGACCGGCGGCGTCATCGGCGCGACCGACAAGCGCGGCGAGGACGTCACCGAGCGCGCTTGCGGCCCCGGCGATTTCCTCGCGACGATCTACCACCACCTCGGCATTGATGCGTCGAAGATCACGATCAACGACTTCAACGGCCGCCCGACGGCGCTCGTGAACGACGGCAGGCCGATCCCGGAACTGATGGGCCGCCTAGGGTAAGCCCGCCCTCTCGCTAAGAGCCAGCTTCCGTGCGGGCTTTGCCGTTCGCGGCCATCGCGACCCGGCATCCAGAATGGCTTGTGAAAGTTTTCACAAAGTTCTTGCGGACCCGAAAAGGTTGGAATAATCTTGCAGCGTTCTGGGGGGAACAGCCGGGTCGTTGGCCAATCGGTCAGCGGCCCGGCACTTTTTTACAGCCTTCGCCCGGCTCCGATTCACCAGGGAACGTCGGAAGCCCGGACGCGCTACACCCGCACTGGTTCAAGTTTCCAGATGTCGCGCGCGTACTCTGCGATCGTACGGTCGCTGGAGAATTTTCCCATGCGCGCGGTGTTGAGGATCGCCATCTTCGCCCAGCGCGTCCGGTCGAGAAATGCGGCGTCCACTTTCTTCTGGCACTCGCTGTAAGACTCGAAATCCGGCAGGCACAGGAACGGGTCGTGATGCACGAGGCTGTCGCGAAGCATGTTCAGGCAGCCGGGTTCATCGGGCGTGAAATAATTCGACCCGACCCAATCGACCATCGCGCGCAACTCCTCGTTGGCCTCGAGGTATTCGTGCGGCTTGTAGCCCTTCTTCCAGAGCGCCGCCACTTCCTCCACGGTCATGCCGAAGATGAAGATGTTGTCGTCCCCGACTTCCTCGGCGATCTCGACGTTGGCTCCGTCGAGCGTGCCGATGGTGAGGGCGCCGTTCAGCGAGAGCTTCATGTTGCCGGTGCCGGAGGCTTCCTTGCCCGCGGTGGAGATTTGCTCGGAGAGATCTGCGGCGGGCACGATGCGCTGCGCGAGCGACACGCGGTAGTTTGGCAGGAAGACGACCTTCAGCTTTCCGTTGATGCGCGTGTCCGCATTGATCTTCGCGCCGACGGCGTTGATCGCCTTGATGATGCACTTCGCCAAATCGTAGCCGGGCGCGGCTTTCGCCGCGAAGATGAAGACGCGAGGCACCATTTCCATCTCGGGATTTTGCAAAAGGCGGCGGTACAGCGCGAGGATGTGGAGCAGGTTCAGGTGCTGCCGCTTGTATTCGTGCAGCCGCTTGATCTGCACATCGAAGAGCGCGGCGGGATTCACCTCCACGCCGCAGAGCCGCTTGATCACACGCGCGAGGTTGATCTTGTTCTGATGCTTGATCGCCATGAACTCGCTCTGAAACTGCGGGTCGTCTGCGAATTTCTCCAGTCCACGCAGCAGGTCGAGATTGCGCTCCCAGCCGTGGCCGATCTTCGAGGTGATCAGATCGCTCAGGCGCGGATTGCACGCGAGCAGCCAGCGCCGCGGCGTGATGCCGTTGGTCTTGTTGTTGAACCTGCCAGGATAGAGTTGGTCGAACTCGGGAAAGAGATCGCTCTTGATCAGCTTCGTGTGCAGCGCGGCGACGCCATTCACCGAGTGGCCGCCGACGACGGAGAGATGCGCCATGCGCACCATCTGGTGATGGCCTTCCTCGATGATCGAGAGCACGCGCTTCTTGTGCGCGTCGCCCGGCCACTTTGCTTCCACTTCCTCAAGGAAGCGTTTGTTGATTTCGAAAATGATCTGCAAGTGGCGCGGCAGCACCTTTCGAAAAAGGCCGACGCTCCATTTTTCCAGCGCCTCGGGCAGCAGCGTGTGATTCGTGTAGGCAAAGGTGCGCGTGACCAGCGACCATGCCTTCTCCCATGTCATGCCGTGCTCGTCGTGGAAGACTCGCATGAGCTCGACGATCGCGACGGCGGGGTGCGTGTCGTTGAGCTGGATCGCGACTTTCTCCGGGAAGTCGGCGAAGTCCTCGTTGTCCCTGCGGAAGCGGCGGAAAATGTCGCGCAGCGAACAGGCGACGAAGAAGTATTGCTGCACGAGCCGCAGCTCCTTGCCGTCCTCGGTCTTGTCATTTGGGTAGAGCACCTTTGAGATGGTCTCGCTCACGTTCTTCTCGTTCACAGCCTCCGCGTAGCCGCCGCGATTGAATGCCTCGAAGTTGAACTCCTCGGACGCCCTCGACTCCCACAGCCGCAGGAAATTCACGGTGTTCGTGCCGTAGCCCGGGATCGGGATGTCGTACGGAATGCCGACGATCTTCTTCGTCCCCGCCCAGCGCGGAAGGTAGTTGCCAAGAGTGTCGAAGACATTTTCCACATGCCCGTAGATCTGAATTTCCGTCGCATGCTCGGGGCGCACGATTTCCCACGGCGTGCCGAATTGCTGCCAAGCGTCGGGCAGTTCCACCTGATGACCGTTGCGGAACTCCTGTTTGAAAAGTCCGTACTGGTAGTGGATGCCGTAGCCAATTGCCGGCAAATCCAGCGTCGCCAGGGAATCGAGAAAACAAGCCGCGAGCCGGCCGAGGCCGCCATTGCCCAGCGCCATGTCGTATTCCTCCATGCGCAGCGTCTCCGTATCGAGGCCCAGCGCCTGGAGGGCGTGCTCCATTTCCTGGAAGACTCCGGCGCTGTAGAGGCCATTGGAAAAGAGGCGCCCCATCAGAAACTCGAGCGAGAAGTAATAGACGCGCTTGGTATTCGCTTTGTGATGCACCGCCTGCGTCTCGATCATCCGCTCGATGATGATGCTCTGCACCGCCTTCGATGTGGCGATCCACCAGTCCCTTTTGCTGGCTGTGGTCGCGTCGCGAGCGAGGCTGAATTTGAGGTGACTTCGGATCAGCGACTTGAGCCCCGTCACCGATTTGTCCATGCCGGACTTGAATGTGGCAGATTCAGACATTGGCTTTTTTTGTGTCTAGTGCGGAGAGTTGGCGGGGGAAGCGGTTCAGGCGTTGCGGTTCACGCAGTTCAGATCCTCGAATGAAACGAGCAGGCGCTTCGTGGCGGAGTCTTCCGCGGCACCGAGCCAGATGCGGGGATCATACTGCTTCTTGTTGGGAGCGTCGGGGCCCTTTGGATTCCCGATCTGGCCTTGCAGATAATCGTGATTTTTCGCCTCGTAGCCGCGCACGCCATCCCAGAAGGCCCACTGCACATCGGTGTCGAGATTCATCTTGATCGCGCCGTAGCTGATCGCCTCGCGGATTTCCTCCCGCGTGGAACCGGAGCCGCCGTGGAAGACAAAGTTCACCGGCTTCGGCCCGGTGCCGAACTTCTTCTCGATGTACTTTTGCGAGGCATCGAGGATCGGGGGCTTGAGCTTCACGTTGCCGGGCTTGTAAACGCCATGCACGTTTCCGAATGCCGCCGCCACCGTGAAATTCGGGCTGATCTTTGAGAGCGTTTCATACGCTTCGGCCACCTCCTCGGGTTTCGTGTAGAGACTGGATTCCTCGACGCCGGAATTATCCACGCCGTCTTCCTCGCCGCCGGTCACGCCAAGTTCAATCTCCAGCGTCATGCCCATCTTCGCCATGCGTGCGAGATACTTTGCACAAATCTCGAGGTTCTCGTGCAGCGGCTCCTCGGAAAGGTCGAGCATGTGCGAGCTGTAGAGCGGCTTCCCGGTCTTCGCGAACTGCTCCTCACTCGCCACCAGCAGGCCATCCACCCACGGCAGCAGCTTCTTCGCGCAATGGTCCGTATTCAAAACCACCGGCACGCCGTACGCCTTCGCCGCCGCATCCACGTAATGCGCACCGGCGATGCCGCCGAGAATCGGACCGAGCTGGTTGTCGCCTTTCACCGCCTTGCCGATGAAGAACTGCGCACCGCCATTCGAGAACTGGATCATCGTCGGCGAATTCAAATCACGCGCCGCAGCCAGCGTCGCGTTGACGGAATTGGTGCCGATGCAGTTGATCGCCGGAAGCGCGAACCCGGTGGCTTTTGCGTAATCGAGAAGCTGCTTCACTTCGTCTCCGAAGAGAACGCCGGCGCGGAATCGTTTGGGGTCAGACATGGTAGATGTTGGTGTTGGTTAGTTGATTTGATTCAGACTGCGGGGAAAGCGACCCGGCACAGGAGCAGGGTGGAGAGGAAGGAAAACCGATGGCAGTCCTTCGTTTTGCCCGAGGCGCCTTCGAGGCAAATCCCGCAGGCGATCCACTGCCGGAGCCGTTCACCGCTCTCCGCGGCCCGGCCGACGGTAGCGATGATTTTGGTGTGCCTGTGGTAGCCTCGCATATTGGGTCGTTCGATTCTGCTGATCCATCGCGAGGGGTTCGACGAACGGTGCGAGGACTACCAAGGATGCACCGTCTTGTAAATCAAGACGATCATCAGGACTGCGGGAATTTTTGGTGCCGAAGTCTCGCCCGAGCCAGCGGCAATCCGGCGCGCACAAAGGGAATCACGAATGGCTCAATCCGATTCCGGATCCATCACACTTCAGACAACAGGCAAGTGTCCGGAAAAATCCGCGGCACCTACACTTCGCTGACGACTCCCGTACTCGCGCGTTGCGCCACCAAGCTGCGCAGAGGCGAGACAGGATTTTTCAGGACTCTGTGGATTGCACGATTATGCCTCGGGAAATCCCGTCCATCATGCTGGTCCTGTCCAACCTCCGCGCGCTACTTCGGGGGCGTACGGCCGGCCATTCGCACGTTCGGCGTGCTGTCATCGCACTCGGAGTAGGCGCGGAGCGGCGCGTCTGCTATCTGTTGCCGCAAATGATCATTCGTCTCCACATGCGCGCTGCATTTTGCGGGCAAAACGGGAAGTGTCCGCGCGACCTGCACCGGTGCATGCACCGATGAGCAACTCGCGTCTGAAATTCCGCGTCGAGGCGACCGCCACCGGCACGCGCGCGCGTGCGGCGACCTTTCACACGGCGCACAACGAAGTGCGCACACCGATCTTCATGCCGGTCGGCACGCAGGCGACGGTGAAGGGGCAGCTCACGCAATCGCTCGAGGATGCCGGATCGCAGATCCTGCTCGCGAACACCTATCATCTGCTGCTGCGGCCCGGACCGGAAGTGTTTCGCCGCACGGGTGGCATCCACGGATTCATGAGCTGGAAAAATTCCGTGCTCACGGACTCCGGCGGGTTCCAGATTTTTTCAATGCCGAGCGAACGCTTGATGACGGAGGAAGGCGCGAGCTTTCAAAGTTACCTCGACGGAAGACGAATCCTGCTCAGCCCCGAGGTGAGCATCGAGACGCAGATGGCGATCGGCAGCGACATCATGATGGCGCTCGACCAGTGCATCCCCTCGACGGCGAATGAAGCCGACGCGCGCGCAGCGCTGGAGATCACACAGCGCTGGGCCGCACGAAGCCTCGCAGCGCGCGGCGATTCTCCGCAGGCGCTCTTTGCGATTGTGCAAGGCGCGCTCTTTCCCGAACTGCGGCGCGAAAGTGCAGCCGGTCTGACGGAGATGCCGTTCGATGGATTCGCCATCGGCGGCCTCGCCGTCGGCGAGAGCCGCAGCGAACGCCAGGACACTTGCGAACTCACCGCACAGCTTCTCCCGCACGATCGTCCGCGCTACCTCATGGGCGTCGGCACGCCGCTCGACATCCTCGAAGCCGTGCATCGCGGCGTGGACATGTTCGACTGCATCATCCCCACGCAGGTCGCGCAGCGTGGCGCGGCATTCACCTCGCGCGGCTTCCTGCAATTGCGTCGCAGCGTGTACAAATTTTCCGAGGACGCGCTCGATCCGCTCTGCACCTGCCCGACCTGCGCACGTTACTCGCGGGCCTACCTGCACCACCTCACGAAGTGCGGCGAACACCTCGGCTGGCAGCTCCTCGGGCAGCACAATCTCTACTTTTACCACCAGCTCATGCGCGAAATCCGGCAGAGCATTTTCGAGGATCGCTTCCTCGAACTTTACCGGGAAAAGAAAGCCTTCCTGCACGAGACCTGCGCGGATCATCCGATCCACAAGCAGAAGCCGCGGAAGAAAAAAATGGAGTTTCACCGCGGCAACTACGAGGTGCATTTCGCACCGCAGGGCTTCGCGAGCATCCGGCAGATTTCCTCCGGCGAGATCATGCACTCGCGCACCCCGCCGATGGAGGAGGCGCAGCGCCTCTACATCGAGCAATCCAATCTCGCCGCGCGGCTCCGCCTTTCCGCGGATGAAAATGCGGGAACCGCCGCACCGCTCGTGATCTGGGATGTGGGGCTCGGTGCAGCCGCAAATGCGATGTCGGCGATCCTTTGCTACGAGACACTCGCGGCGACGGAGCCGGTGCGGCCGCTGCACCTCGTGAGTTTTGAAAACGATCTCGATCCGCTGAAGCTCGCATTCCTGCACAATCGCGAATTCACCTACCTCCGCCACGCCGCGATCGGCGGCATCCTCGACGAGGGCCGATGGCAGTCATCGCAGCACGCAGGTCTCTTGTGGACGCTCATGCAGGGTGATTTTCTCCACTCCATTCCCGCTGCCCCCGCCCCGCCGGATTTGATCTTCTTCGACATGTTTTCGAGCAAGACCGACGCCGATCAATGGACGCTCGGTGCATTCCGAAAAATCTTCACCGCATGTCAGGAGCGCGCCGTGGAACTCTACACCTACACCTGCTCCACACCGGCCCGCGCGTCGCTCCTCGCTGCGGGATTCCACGTCGCAAAGGGACTCAGCACCGTGGACAAGCTCGACACCACGATCGCGCTCACCCCCGCCGCGCTCCGTTCTCCACGCCAGCATGATTTTCTCGCGCAAGAATGGCTCGGCCGCTGGACGCGCTCCGCCGCGAAATACCCCGCCGACCTCACCGTGGATCAACATGCATCCTTCGATCAGGTCATCCTCTCGCACCCTCAGTTCGCGACGGTTTGATTGGCAACCGCCCCCCCCGCAACGCGGCTCACCACCTTCACACGCTGAAGCGCGCGGCTACTTTCCAGCGATGATCAGATCGAAGCGCGCGTTGAATTCCTCGGGCGGCAAGCCGCCGTCCTCGATCGTTGCCCAGCCATCATAGCCCGCTGCTTCGAGTGCGGCGCGGACCGCAGGCCAGTCAATGCTGCCTTCGCGCGGATGCACAAATTTCCCGCCGTGCCCGTCAGGGTTCAGCTTGAAATCCTTCACGTGCAGTTTTGCGATGAGCGGGCCGAGTGCCTTGATCCAATCCTGCACCGGGACGGGCGTGTATTTGACGTGGTTGCCGATGTCGAAATACGACTTCACCCACGGGTTCGCAAACGAGGCGATGAAGTGGCGGTAAAGCGCGGGCCTCACCCACAGATTGTTCCAGACATTTTCCAGCGCGATCACGACCTTCAGTTCCTCCGCGAGCGGGATCAGTTTTTCGACCGCGGCGCGCGAGGTGTCGGTCGCCTTGTTCTGCGTGGCGATGTATGCCTCGAACTTCGAGTTGTCACCCTTCACGACACGCGAGACGCGCCCGCTTTTCTCGTCGAACTCGATGTCGAATTCCCACGGCTCCGGCATCGCGATGCCGCCGACCTTGCACGGCACAACGAGGATTGCATCGGCACCGTAGCCTTTTGCGGCGCGCAACGCGAGGCGCACCTGCTCCTGCGAATTTTCCACCGCCTTCGGATCGTCGCTATTGAAGCTCATCCATCCGCGCAGCACGGAATGCACGCGCATCCCCATCTTCTCCGCAATCTCCCGGCCCTGCGCAGCCTCCTCCTCGGGACAGATGTGCGTCGTTTCCACGCCTTGAAAACCGGCGGCCTTGAGCGGTGTCAGCGCGGCCTCAGTAACCTTGCCGATGATTTTCGCCTTTCGGATCTTGCTGCGAAATTCCGCGGCCCCCGCGGATGGACTGAGCAGCGAGCACGCGGTGGCTGCGGATGCGGTGGCGATGAACTGACGACGGGAGATTGCTGTTTTCATGGGAGGAGTGGATGAGGGATCGCCGCCTCTGCAGACGGGCGACACAGGCAGATTCTCCCGCACGGAGCGGCGCTGGCAATGCGATTCCCACACCTTCACACGGTTCCGCTGCAAGGATGGGTTTGTCTTTCCCCGATCTCTCCCCGTGAATGCGCCCACCATGCGCCCCGCTCCCCTGACCTGCATCACTCTCGCCGCACTCCTCACCACTGGCATCGCCGCAGACACGAATTCCAACTGGCCCCGCTGGCGCGGTCCACACGACAACGGCAGCACTGACACCGGCACCTATCCGACAAAATGGGACGCGACCACGAACGTCCTGTGGTCGGCACCGCTGCCGGGCAAAGGCTGCTCGACGCCCATCGTCTGGAATGAGCGCATCTACCTCACCGCGCCGTCTGAGGGGCAGGACTCGCTGCTCGCATTTGACTGGGCCGGCAAGCCGCTGTGGCAGACTCCCGTGGGCCCCGAGCGCGCGGGTAAAAATCGCAACGGCTCCGGCAGCAACCCGTCGCCGGCCACGGATGGCACCGCGATTTTCACGTACTTCAAGAGCGGAAATCTCGCCGTCTTCGAGATGAACGGCAAAGTGCGCTGGAAGACAAACCTCCTCGAGCGATTCGGAAAAGACACGCTTTACTGGGACTACGGCACCTCGCCCGTGCTCACGGAAAAGAACGTGATCGCCACGCTGATGCACCACGGCGAATCGTACGTCGCGGCATTCGACAAGCTCACCGGCGAGACGCGCTGGAAGGTCGCGCGCAATTTCACGACACCGACCGAAGGCGACCACAGCTACGCGACGCCGATCGTGATCCGGCACGCCGGAAAAGAGGTGCTGCTCGTGTGGGGCGGACAGCATCTCACCGCGCACGAGGCCGCGACCGGCGCGACGCTGTGGACATGCGGCGACTTCAATCCCGAGTCGAAAAACAACTGGGTCGCCGTCGCCTCACCGGTGATCGCCGGTGACATGGCAATCGTCCCGTACGGGCGCGGCTCGCGACTCCACGGCATCAGGCTCGGCGGCACAGGCGACATCACCGCCACTCACCGTGCGTGGGTGCGAAGTGACACCGGAAGTTTCGTCCCCACACCGATCGAATACAAAGGCCGCATCTACCTCGTGCGCGACCGAGGACAGGTCGAGTGCATCAATCCTGCGGACGGCACCACGCTCTGGACCGGTGAGTTGCCGAAAGGCAGCGCAAGCTACTATTCCTCGCCCGCCGCAGCCGACGGAAAAATCTACGCCGCGCGCGAGGACGGCATGATCTTCGTCGCGAAGATTGACGGCGCATTCGAAGTGCTCTCCGAAAACAAAATGGGCGAGCCTGTCATCGCCTCGCCAGTGCCAGTCGGCGGCCGTCTGCTCATCCGCGGCGAAAAGCACCTCTTCTGCATCGGCTCGGCGAAGTGACGGCAAAGTTTTTCACCTCTCAAATCTTAACTCAGAACTCAGAAACCACCCCCATGAAACTCATCCTCCCCGCCATCCTCGCCACGTTCCTGCTCTGTTCACTCCACGCGGCTGATCCCGCGCCGCCGAGCGGCTTCCATGCCCTCTTCAATGGCAAGGACCTCACCGGCTGGTACGGCTGGAATCCGCACACCTCCGCAAAACTCACCGGCGAAAAACTGGACGCGAATCTCAAACAGCAGCGCGAGGATTTCGCAAAACACTGGCGCGTCGAGAATGGTGAACTCGTGAACGCAGGCACCGGCCCGTATGCCACGACCGACTCGGAACTCGGCGACATCGAGCTGCTCATCGAATACAAAACAGTCGCGCACGCCGACAGCGGCATCTACCTGCGCGGCTGCCCGCAGGTGCAGATTTGGGACAAGAACCAAGTCTTCGACGAGAAGAAGCCCGACCGCAAACCGCACCTCGGCTCCGGCGGCCTTTTCAACAACACACCGAATACGCCCGGACGTGATCCGCTCGTGCTCGCCGACAAGCCCT
>JBDSAR010000657.1:0-6290 GCA_039922035.1 Chthoniobacteraceae bacterium | reverse complement strand
GCCTGTTTTGTGTCATTCATGTTTCGAAATGACGGAGGTCATGTAAAACATGCACTTAGTAAGTCGGAAGCCGTTGAAGATTGTGAACAACCGTGAATAAGTCGGCTCCAATCTTCCATGCAACACTACCGAACCGGCTGGATATCAGACGTTCACCTTGGCACCCGAGGTGCGCAGGCCGATGCCCTGCTAGCCTTCCTCAAGGCAAATGAGTTCGAGACGCTCTACATCGTAGGCGACCTCATTGACGTATGGTCGCTCAAGCGCGGCATCTATTGGCCACAGTCGCACAACGACGTGATCCAGAAACTCCTGCGCGCCGGGCGCAAGGGCACGCGCCTCATCTACATCCCCGGCAATCACGACGAATTCCTCGCGCACTACCACGGCGAATACGGCAGCATGACCGTCCAGGAGCGCGCCATCCACACCACGGTGGACGGCACACGACTCCTGGTCATCCACGGGCATGAACTCGACACGGTGGTGCAAAATGCACGCTGGCTCGCCCTGATCGGCGACGTCGGCTATCAGTTCCTTCTGTGGCTGAACCAGCCGCTGAACTTCCTCCGCCGGATGTTCGGCCTCGGCTACTGGTCGCTAAGTGCCTATGCGAAGCAGAAAGTGAAAAGCGCAGTGAACTATGTCGGTAAATTCGAAGAGGCCATCGTGCGATTTGCCGACAAGGACAACGTCCACGGCGTCGTATGCGGCCACATCCACGCGCCTGTCGTGCGACCCATCGGCGGCGTCACGTATTTCAACTGCGGCGACTGGGTGGAAAGCTGCTCCGCCCTCGTCGAGCACCAGTGCGGGCGCATGGAACTGCTCACCGGCTTGCACACGCCGACCCGGATCATCCCCCTGCCCCCGATGGGATCATTTGAGAAATTCGAAGAGGTCGGCAAGCGGATGCAAGGAAGATAGGCGCAGAGAAACCCCGGCAGCAAATCCTGCCAGGCTAGCGGACGCCCGCCGTTCCCTGGGCGATCCCGCGCGCGTTCACTGGTGACGCAGTGTTCCCCCTCGCACGCACGGGTGATGGCGGTTCATCATCCCGATGAATGACGAAATTCACCATCGAAGCCGTCGCCGCCAACGCAAGGCCGGCGACAATCAGCGCAATGGTCGTCCCCCATTTGCCACCAGTGTCGCGCGGGCACTTGCATCCGCAATCGGGGCACGACGCCGCATAGCTCAGGAAAATGTGCCTGCATTGAGGGCATTGGATTGTTTGCATGGTCGTCGGGTGTTTTGGCCCGCAACCAATGTCTCCCGCCGCAACTATCCGCAAGCGGACGCTTGTTACTTTTCAGCCCGGCATGACGCGAAAGCGACACAAGTGTGGCTGCGTTGTCTCGGACCGTGCGCGGGGGTCGGTCCCACCGAGCGATCGGGATCGCGCATTTCCACTGCCCGCCTCTCTGCCGCACGCAGAATCAACCACGAAACCGTCTTCCTGGAGTGGGACATCGGGGGCGGGGTCGTCGGGAAACAGAAGACGCTTGCCCCCCTTCAGCCGTCACAATGCAGCGACCGAGACTGGATTCTTCCAATGCGGGAATCCCTTTGGCTTTGTCGCAAGCGGGCCTATGTTGCGAATCTATTCATGAAAAACCACGGTCGTGTTATTTGCGGTTCGTTTCTCCTCGGGTTTGCTTCGATCAGCTTTTTCAGCGGTTGCTCGCTCGTGCCCCGTTCATCCTCGCATCCCGCGGACAGGAATGCGTTCATCACGTCCTGGCCGCCGGCAGAGGGCCGCGGCCAATTGAAGCTGGCGATCAAGGACAACATTGACATGCGGGGCGTGATCACCACGGCTGGCTCCAAATATCTCGCGGAGAACAGCCGCCCCGCGACAAGGGACGCGGCGTGTCTGGCGATCGCGCGGCAGCGAAATGTGCAGATCGTTGGCAAGACGAACCTGACTGAATTTGCGGTCGCACCTTCCGGTTTGAACTCGTACTTCGGAACGCCGAAGAATCCATTCGATACACGGTGGCGGAAGTACATTCCCGGAGGTTCCTCGTCGGGTTCGGCGGTGGCATTGGCCGCAGGGCTCGCGGATGTGGCCTTTGGGACGGACACTGCCGGATCGGTTCGCGTTCCCGCGGCGTGCTGCGGCGTCGTAGGGTTGAAGACCACATTTGGATTGGTTTCGCTCCGGGGCATTTATCCGGTCGAGATGAAGCACCTCGACACCGTCGGGCCGATGGGCAAGGACATCGCCCGAACGGCACAGGGAATGGATCTTTTGCAGGCCGGTTTTGCCGATCGCTACGCTTCGGCCAAGGCGGCCAGGCCTTCCGCAGGCAGCATTCGGATCGGCCGCCTCGCACTCAAAGGCACCGATCCGAAAGTGGACATGGCGATCGACAGCGCTCTTTCGACGACAGGTTTCCAAGTTGTCCCGCTGGATGACGATTTTCGGGATAAGTGGGAGCAGGCAAGGAAGGACGCCAATACCGTCGCGGCCGCAGCTGCGTGGGTGAGCGACAAAAAATTCTTTTCCGAACTGAGCGTCAGTGCGCGGACGAAAGCTGTCCTCATCGTGGGCCGGATCCTTTATCCGGGCAACTATCTGGAAGCGCTCTCCAGACAGCGGGAGTGGCAAAGAACCCTGAGGGCGGTGTTCAGGAAAGTGGACTTCATCGCGCTGCCAACCCTGCAGTCAACGCCCCCACGCATTCCCCCGGGGCCGGGGATCGGAGTCTTGGAGGCGCGCATGCTCGATTTCCAAAATACATCGGCGGTGAATTTCGCGGGCAACCCCGCGCTGGCGATGCCGGTTCCGCTGCAGCGCGCGAGTGTACCGGTCACGAGCCTGCAAATCGTCGGCCCGCCGCGGAGCGAAGCCGGGCTGCTCAATGCGGGCCGACTCGTGGAGGCTGCGGTGACACGGAAGTGAATGTGAAAGTATTTCGCGCCAGATGAGGCCGCCGGGCAGCCGCGTTGCGAACCAACCAGAGCAAGTCTGTCCAAACCTCGTCGAACCATGCGCCCCACCTTTTTCCTCCACGCACTGTCAGCAGCGGCAGTGCTTCTTTTCGCGAACACCGGAAGCGGTGCGGATTCCGCGGACGAATTGATCCGGAATGGAGATGGCTTCAGCGCGAAGTTCCAGAGCGCCGAGGCCCTGAAGTGTTTTCTCCCGGCGGAGAAGCTGGACCCGAACAATGCGCGGCTGCTCGTGCGCATCGCACAGCAGTACCGGCATCTCATGAGTGATGCGACGAACCGGTTGGAAAAGACCAAGCTCGGCACAGTCGCCATCGTCTACGCGCTCCGCGCGGCCGCCATTGCACCGAACGATCCGGAGGCCCAACTCGCAGTGGGCATCAGCTATGGGAAAATGACACCGCTGCTCAGCAGCAAGGATCAGTTTGCCAATTCGCCGCTCATCAAAGCCGCTGCAGACAAGGCGATCTCACTGGACCCCACCAATGATTTGGCATGGCAGGTTCTGGGCCGCTGGTATCTGGCGGTGGCGGATGTCGGCAGCTTCAAGCGCGCGATGGCCAAGGTCGCCTATGGCAGTCTGCCGACGGCGACCTACGCGGATGCGGTGCGGTGCTTCGAGAAAGCCATCCAGCTCAAACCGGATCGGCTCATGCACCACATCGAACTCGGCCGAACCTACAAGCAGATGGACCGTGATGCCGACGCGCGAAAATCCATCATGAAGGGACTCGCGCTCCCGAATACGGAAAAGGACGACCCGGAGACAAAGGCGAGCGGGCGTGAAATCCTGAAGAAACTTCACTGAGGAAGGCCGGCGTTGCCTCGCGAAGGGCATGTTGAAAAAGTCCCGAAAAAATCTCACCCAAAGGCGCAAAGGCGCGAAGATTCCTTCGTGAAAGCCTCCTCCTTTGCAGCTTTGCGACTTTGCGTGACGCACTTTTTCAACATGCTCTAAGAGGCTGTGTAAAAGGTCGCCCGGCCCGGAAGACAGGTGCCCTCGCCTTGTCAGGACAGACAGAGCCTCCGGCCTCTCGGAAGAGCCGGGACGACCATCTTCCTCACCAGCCACGACTTTTTCCACAGCATCTACGGCAGCTCCGCAAGGTTCGCGTCAATATACAGGTGGTGCCAGAGCTGTGTCGCCACCACGGCGGCGAGGCCCATCTCGACGGACAGGCGAGGCATGGAGCCGGGGCGCATTTTGCGAAATGCCTTCCGCCACTGATGCACTGCGGCGACATCGAAATAGCCCGTGCGGCGCAGTGATTCCTCGCTCAGGAGCTGCGCGACGTACGCGGGTTCGGGGTCCAAGTGGAAGCTGTCCAGCGGCGCGCGGAAGATGACCTTGTGCCGCCGGGCGATGCTCTTTGGCACCCAGCGCTCGGCAAGCAGGCGCAGGAGGTGTTTGTCGCGGAATCCGCGCAGCTTCCAGTGGGGGTGAATGCGCGCGAGGAAATCGAAGACGTCCTCGTCGAGAAACGGGTAGCGCACCTCGACTGACGAGTGCATCGCCACGCGGTCGCCTTTTGCCTGGAGCAGGAGCCCGGCGAGGGTGACGCGGCCGGCGACCCAGATGCCGCGATTCAGCGGATGCCAGCGCTTGGCTCGCTCCAGCGGGAATTGCAGCTCGGCCCACGGGTTCGACTGCTCGCGCACTTCATGCATTTCGTCGGAGTAAAAACGGAGCTTGGAAAGGGCGAGCAGGCCATAGGCATCAATCCACGCATTGGGACCGCCGATGGTGTCTTCCACACCCTGCCGAGACTCGCGCGGATATTGCGGCACGCCGCTGAGCCGGAGATAGCCGCGGCGCGCGAGTTCGCTGAGCCGCATACCGGGCAGCACATCAAGATAGTTGATCAGCTTGGCCAACTTATACCAAGGATAACCCACCAGCCATTCATCCGAACCTTCCCCCGTGAGAACGACTTTCTGGCCGTTGGCATGGACCCGCTGCGCCAGCAGCAGCATCGCCGCGCACGAGGTGTCAACCACCGGCGCTTCGGCAGCACGGATCAGGTGCGGATAAGTCTCGGTCGCATCGCTCTTGCGGAACTCCTGCACGATCGGCGCGTTCGTGCCGACGTGTTTCGCGGTGAGATTGGCGGCGCTCAGTTCGTCGAGTTCGGGGGAATCAACACGAATGGTGTAGGTGTTGATCGCCGGACCTTTGATCCGGCACGCCATCGCCACGATCATGCTCGAATCCACGCCGCCGGATAGATACGCGCCCACCGGCACATCGGCGCGCAGGCGCTCCTCGACCGCTTGCAGCAGGACTTGCTCGAAGTCATCCACGAGTCGCTTCGGATCGACGCCCGGATCCTCATCGCCAGCATCAGGGAAATTCATCTCCCAGTACGCACGCTCGCTGATCACGGGCGACGCGCCGCGTTCGTTGCCGGGCGTGATTTGCAAAAAATGGCCGGGTGGCAGGAGCTGGATGCCATCGAAACAAGTCCGCGGTCCCGGCATAGCGGCGAATGTGAAGATGTGATCGATGCCGCGCCGATCAGGTTTCGCCGGCACCATTCCCGATGCGAGCAGCGCCTTGATTTCCGAGGCGAAGAGCAGCCAGTCGCCCTGCCGCGTCCAATAGATCGGGCAGATGCCGAACCGATCCCGCCCGAGCGTCAATTGCCGTGTGCGCTCGTCCCACAGCGCGATGGCAAACTGCCCGCGCAGTCGCTCAAACATGCTCTCGCGATGATCCTCCCAAAGGTGCGGAATGATCTCCGTGTCGCAGTGCTTCACCAGACGATGGCCGCGCGCCTCCAGTTCCCGCCGCCGGTCCAAGTGATCGAACAGCTCGCCATTGAAGACAACGTGGATGTTCCGATCCTCATTCGTGACCGGCTGCTGCCCGTCCGCGAGCCCGACGATGCTGAGCCGGCGCGATGCGAGCGCGATGCCCGGTCCAAAATGGTAGCCCTCCTCATCCGGCCCGCGATGCACGATGGCGCGGGCCATCCGACGCACGACATCGTCCGGCACCGTCCGCTCACCGACCAAATCGATCACACCTGCGATCCCGCACATGGCTAGTCCTGTGACCCGCGCGGTGTGACGACTTCCTTGATGCCGTCCGTGGTGAAATCGCGATCCGTGAGAGCCACATCGTGCTTGATACGGGTGCCGTCGAGCTCCGTGGATGATCCCTGCCGCGCGCCGCTCACCGTGAGATTTGCGGGAATGTGATGGCCGGCATCCGAGACCACGCGCGTGGTATCAATGCGGCGGATCAATTGTCCGGAGCCGGAGTATTTCTCGACCCGGAGCGGGACCATGCGCCGCATGTCGATCCAACTTTTCACGCTGCCGTAGCTCGA
>JBDSAR010000656.1:0-6196 GCA_039922035.1 Chthoniobacteraceae bacterium | reverse complement strand
CACGCAACTCCCGATGCCCGTGCGCACCGACGAGGAGTGGCGTTTCTCCGACATCAAGGCGCTCGACCTTTCGACATTCCAGCGCGCGCAAGCTGTCGCGGAATCCGATCGCGCCGCGCTGCTCGCGCGCTCGACGGGACTCGCCGAGACCGCGGGCCGCATGGTCTTTGCGAACGATCATCTGCTGGCGCAGGAATTCCACGGCGACGCGCTGCGTGCAAAGGGCGTCCTGTGGATGCCGCTGGCGCAGGCCATCGCCGAACAGCGCGAACTCATCGAGAAACACTTCATGCGCGAGGGCGCGATCCTCGGCTCGGAGAAATTCGCCGCGCTCCACGAGTCGCAGGTGCGCAACGGCACCTTCCTCTACGTCCCGCGCGGCGTGGAAATCGAGCTGCCGATCGAATGTTTTCACTGGGAGCAGGGCGAAGGAGGGGCGATCTTCCCGCACACGCTCATCATCGCGGAGCCGATGAGCAAAGTCACGGTGGTGGACTATTTCCAGTCGTCTGGCGAAGGCCCCGGGCTTTCGTGCGGTGCGAATGATTTCATCATCGGCGGCGGCGCCAAGGTCACCTACGTCGCGGTGCAGCAGTTGAACCGGCAGACGCTCGCCTTCCGCATCAACAACACCGTCGTCGCGCGCGACGCCAGCGCGCTCGCACTCGTGCTGAATCTCGGCGGACGTTACGTCCGCAGTGAGGCCGCGAGCCATCTCCGCGGCCCTGGCGGACGCAGCGACATGCTCAGCATCACTTCCGCCGAAGGCACTCAGATCGTGGATCAGCGAACGTTGCAAATCCACGAGGCGCCGAACACCGCCAGCGATCTGCTCTACAAGAACGCCCTCAACGACACGTCGCGCACCATCTTCACCGGCCTCATCCGCGTGGATCCCGGAGCGCACAAGACGGACGCGTATCAAAAAGTCCGCAACCTCCTGCTCACCGACGAAGCCGAGTCCAACAGCGCGCCCGGCCTCGAAATCGAGGCCGACGACGTCCGCTGCTCGCACGGCGCGACGACCGGTCAGGTGGATGCCGAGGAACTCTTCTACCTCCTCTCCCGCGGCATCCCGCTCCGCGAGGCACAGCGCCTCGTCGTGTTTGGCTTCCTGAACGAAGTGACCGAGCGCCTCACCAGTGAGCCGCTGCAGGAACTCCTGCGCGAGCGCCTGCACGCGCGGCTTGGGTAGGATTTTCCACGCTTTCAGCGGGGCACGCATCCAAACGATCATTTGCGACGAATGAATGCGTGAATGAAAATTTTTACCAACCGATGGCCGAATCCGGTCGCAACGCACCACGTTGATGTCCGCTTTTCCCATCCTGAACGGAACGCCGTTGCCTGCACCCAAATGTGATGCAAATCGAGAAGCCCGACGAAGCGGCCCAGGCGGATTTGCTGCGGCGGATTGCCGCGAAGGACAGGCAGGCAGTCGGCGAACTGTATGATCAGATGGCCTCACCCCTGCTCGCGACCTCATTCAGGATTCTCGGCGACCCGCACGAGGCGGAGGAAGTAATCCAGGACGTTTTTGTGGAAATCTGGAACAAAGCCCCGGTCTTCGACGACACGCTCGGCACGGCATTTCACTGGGTGATGAGCATCACGCGCAATCGTTCCATCGACCGCGTTCGTTCGAGGCAGCGGCGCGCGAAAATGCTCGATCGGTTGGAGGAGTTCACGCCGTTGGATTCTTCGCCCGATGGCGCACCGCAGACAACTGGCCTCGGCACGGACGAACTCGCCGGCATACGCACCGCGGTGAACAGCCTCCCGGCCGACCAGCGAATCGCGCTGGAGCTGGCATTTTTCAAAGGTCAGACACACGCCGAAATCGCGGAGAGCACCGGCGAGCCGCTGGGCACGGTGAAGGCGCGGATTCGGCGGGGAATGTTGAAACTGCGCAGCAGCTTACAGGAGTACGCATGATCACCGAACACCAGCAGGAACAGGCCGGACTTTACGCGCTCGGCGCGCTTCCGGAAGTCGAGCGCGAGGCATTCGAGATCGAGCTGCGTGCCGATGCCGAATTGCGCGAATTCACCCGCAGTCTCATGCGTGCCGCCGACGCGATCGCGCTCACTTCGCCGCGGGTGAAATTGCCGGCGGGTTTGAAGGCGTCCGTTCTGCGGCGAATTGATGCCGAGGTCGCGCAGTCCGCGCCCGCCGGCATTTCACGCGACGCGATGGCGAATCCGGCGCTCGGCCTGAGTTTCCTCATGGCGGCTGGAACGACGGCGTGGAAGCAACTTCCCATCCCGGGCGCATGGATCAAACTTCTCTCGCTGGAACGCGAGCGCGGATATGCCGTCCTGCTCGGAAGACTCGATCCCGGCACGCGCTACCCTGCGCATATGAATGCAGGACCGGAGGATTTTTACGTGCTCAGCGGCGATCTCCACATTGGTGCCACGCGCTTGAACGGCGGCGATTTTCACCACGCGGACGGTGGCTCGTGGCACGAGGAAAATTGGTCGGAAGCTGGCTGCACGCTGCTCGCAGTGCTAACGCTGGACGACCCGCTCGTCGCGTTCGCGATGGCGTAAGTCGGATTACTTTTTCTGCCGTTTGTAATCAGCGCGCTGCGTCTCGCTGAGCGCCTCGGGGCGGTAGAACTTGTCGTAGAATTCCGCATCGAGATGCGCCGCCTGGAAGCCGAGCACCGTCTTGTACGGCGGCATGTGAACGGGAAAGCGACCGTAGCGTTTCCACAGGTATTCGCAGACCGCCGTGGTCGCCGCGATGGCCGCCTCCGAGATCGCGGGCACCTGCGCCGACACGCCTGCGTGGTCTTCCCATGCGCTCTCTTTCTGGCCACCGCGGAAGATTCCCTGCGCGCCGAATTTCGCATCCACGACCGCGCGCACCGCATCGGTCATCGAGGCGAAATACGGCGGGCAGAAAGGTTTCAGCAGGATTTCCCCGTCGCGTTCCAGACCGATCGGATACGGCACGGATGGATTCTTCCCGAGCAGATTCATCGCGAATGACACGATGGGTCCCACACCGAGATAGCGGTTCGCCGGCATTTTCCCCATGCGGAAGCCGAGCGCCTCGAACCATCCGAATTCGTGATTTGCAAAATTCGAATAGCCGCCGAGCCCGAGCGCCTCGGCCATCAGCCCGAGGTTCTGCAGCATCATGCCCTGCTCGATGGTGACAAACTCCGTCACGAACTGCTCCACCTGCCGGACGGTGGCGACCCGGAAATTGCGAGGGTCGTCGTCGAGATGTCCGCCGCGGCTGCGCGCAAATTTGGCCACGCCTGCGGGGCGGAAGCTGTTGCGCTCATCGAGCAGAAAGACGCCGGTGTGCTCATTCAGGATTTCGAGCAGCCCATTGATGTACATGAACGTGAGGTCGTTCACCGGGAGAAAATAGCTCGTGCCCGGTGCATGCGCGGCCCAGCGGTTTGCGTTGATATTGAAGAGCGGCTCAATCGGTGGCGCGGCGCGTCCGTCTTTGATTTTTACGCGGCACCGTCGGTACTGCTCCGTGAATTCGCCGCGCCGCCCGAGGCTGATCAGTTCCGGAATGTCCTTCGCCGGCAATTCGCGCGGGCGGCGCACGAGATGCGTCCCTGCGTCGTTCGTGACGATCAGCGCGACCGTTTGCAGACCGTCGCCGCTGGCGATGGTGCGCGCGAACAGGCCGGACATGATGTTTCCGCCGCCGTCCTTGGCGTAATCAAGATCCGCGAGCGCGTGGCCTGTGATACCGCAGGCGGCGAAGACGAGCGCCGATTCCTCGGCTTCCGTCAGCGGCACCGGCTTGTGCTTGCTCTCATACGCGAGTGGCCCCGCAGGCATTTTCATTCCGTAGCCAAAACGCCGCGAGCGCCGTTCACGGAGGGCGGCCAGCAGTGGATGATGTGCGAGATCCGGAATCGTCGGGGATTCTTGGGGCGCGGGCATTTCCATGACAGAAGGCAACGCTGCCGCCGGGCGATTGCCAGCAAGAAACGCAAGGAGCGCGATGTTCGCCGGGAGAATGCATCCGCGGGCGGTCGAAATGCGAATGGGTAGCTGAATTGGGCCGGAAAAAATCCGGTGTGCAATTCACGACCCTTAGCGCAGAAACACCGCCATCACACTGCCGATGCCCATGAAATTCCTGCTTCTGCTTTGCCTCACCCTGCTCAGTGGCTGTGTGGCCGTCCAGCGCGTGGGGATGGAGATCCTTTACGAAAAGGCTTCGCTGCCCGCGGCGCAGATCACGCGCGACATTCCCTACGTGCCGGATTCGCCGTCACCGAAGCAGCGCCTCGATCTTTTCCGGCCTGCCTCGAATCGCTGGCCCGTGATGGTGTTCGTGCACGGTGGCGGCTGGGATTCGGGGGACAAGGTGCAGCGCTTCGGTGGGCAGGATGTGTATGGGAATATCGGTCGCTTTTATGCCGCGCGCGGTATCGGCGTGGCGGTGATCAGTTACCGACTCCAGCCGCAGGTCACGTGGCGGGAGCAGGTGGACGATGTCGCCTCCGCGGTCGCGTGGGTGAAAAATCGCATCGCATCCTACGGTGGCGATCCGTCGCGCATTTTCATCGCCGGCCATTCCGCCGGCGGTCATCTCGCATCATTTGTCGCGCTGAATCCCGCGGTGGCCGCGCGTCACGCCCTGCCGCGCTTTGCCGGTGTGATCTGTGTGAGCGGTGCCGGGCTGGATCTCTCGGATCGGGAGACGGTGAGTCTTGATCACGGGAATGCGTACTACGTGAAACGATTCGCCGGGAACGGCGCGGATGCTGACTGGCAGCGTGAAGCCTCGCCCGCCACATACGCCCGCGCGGGGTCGCCGCCATTCCTCATCCTCTATGCGGAAGGCGAAACTGCCGCGCTCAAGCGGCAGGCTGCGCACTTCCACGACATCCTCAATGCCAAAGGAGTCTCGAACCGCCTCGTCGGCGTCCCCGGTGAAAGCCACTCGCGGATCGTGCTGACTCTCAGCCGTGCGGACAAAACTGCGGGGCCTGCGATCCTGGGTTTCCTCGGTGGTGGGCGCGGTGAAAATCGTGCGGAGTGATCCGGGATTGGCTGGGAAAACGTCTTCCTGCTGGCGCGTTCACAATTCGCCTCTGATGATGGTGGATCATGATTTTTCCGCCCGTCATCGAGACCCTTCGCAGCCTGATTGCGATCAACAGCGTGAACTCGTCCTATGAGGGCGGACCGGGTGAAAGGGAGATCGCTACATGGGTGCGGCAGTTCTTCGAGCATCGCGGGATTGTCGTCTGGGAGCAGGAGGTCTTTCCGGACCGGTCGAATGTGATCGCGCGTCTGCCGGGTCGTGATCCGTCACGCCGTGTGATCCTTGAGGCACACATGGATACGGTGTCGGTGCAGGGCATGACCATCGCCCCATTCGATCCGCGCGTGGAGGACGGGAAAGTCTTTGGCCGCGGAAGCTGCGACACGAAGGCCGGACTCGCGGCAATGATGCACGCGATTGCCTCGCTGCACGAGGGAGGCATCACGCCGCCGTGCGAAGTGTGGCTCGCGGCGGTGGTGGACGAGGAGTTTTCGTATCGCGGCGTGGTGAAGCTTTGCGAGGAGCTTACCGCACATGCCGCGCTCGTCGCGGAGCCGACAGGCATGCGCGCGATCATCGCTGGCAAGGGCGTTTTGCGCTGGCGCATCGTCGTTCACGGAAAGGCGGCGCACAGCAGCAAGCCGCAGCTTGGCGTGAATGCGATCAGCCACGCGGCGCGCATCGTTCTCGCGATCGAGGAGGATCACACGCGGCTCGCGGCGAAGGGGCATCCGCTGCTCGGGCCGGCGACCGTGAATGTCGGAATCATCCACGGCGGCGTGCAGGTGAACTTCGTGCCGGATGAATGCGCCATCGAGATCGATCGCCGACTGCTTCCGGGCGAGACCGTGCCCGCGGTGGTCGCGCACTATCAAGGCTTGCTCGATGAATTGAAGGTGCAGCATCCGACCTTCGATGCCGTAATGGAGCCGCCGATGCTTTCGGATGAAGCGCTGGAAACGGCCGCCGATTCAGCGCCCGCGCGACTTGCGAGCGCTGTGCTCTCCGGGATGGGCCGCGATTGCACTCTGGGCGGCGTTCCATTCGGCAGCGACGCAAGCAAGCTTTCGCGGCAGGGAATCCCGAGCCTCATCATCGGGCCCGGCAGCATCGATCAGGCGCATGCTGCGGTGGAGTTCGTCGAGATCGCCGAGGTCGAGCG